>JADYYU010000001.1 GCA_020853515.1 Chitinophagaceae bacterium
CAGCATTTCCAAATGAGTGGTTGCCAATGCGTTCAAGTGCGGCATTGATATTAGCATCCGCTACGGTTACCTGCCAGAAATATTTTGCAGAGCAATCAAGCAAATATTTAATAAGGTATGACGACGATTTTCCTGCACCAAAAACTAAAATATTTGTCATTTGAAGAATTTAAAATAATATTGTACCTTTGCAAAGGTATAAATCTTAATATATTTTTAGAATGAAAAAAAATACATTCAAATTTGCTGTGGTTGCATTATTATTTGCAGTTATTTTTTCGTCTTGCGCCACTAAAAAGAAGTATGGCTGTCCTGAGCATATTTCTATTCAGAAATTACTGGGTTTATAGTTTTTTATGAACTGGACTCCCCTTACTGACTCAGCTCAGTTAAATGCTATTTATACCTTAAGTTACACCAAACCAGTTATTATTTTTAAACACAGCACCCGCTGTTCGGTCAGTTCAATGATTTTAAACAGACTTGAGCGTGCTGAAACGCCCACAAGTGCAGACTTTTATTTTCTGGATCTGATCAGTTACCGCGCGATATCCAATGCCCTCGCTGAAAAATTTTCAGTGCATCATGAGTCACCTCAGATTCTTTTGATCAAAAATGGAGAATGTGTTTATGAAGAAAGTCACAATGCGATCAGCATGGACGAAATTGCACAAAATTTATAAGTTGTAGTTGTTCCTTATTAAGGAAGATCAATATTAAATCCCTTAAAATTGATCAGTACTGTGGCATGCGCCTCACAGTCGCCATTACCATAGTCGAGCGAGCGAAGAGCTTTACCCTGGGGTTGCATTTCTATTTTTCCTTTCGAAATATAACGGCAGCTCACTTCCTTGTAAAGCGGCTCGGTAATATTCATTGAATAGTACTGCTTATTTCCGTTTTTCCCGTTTCCGGTACCTTGTAATTCATACACGTCATCACCCCAAACCGGTGTGTTCTGACCTTGCACCCAGGTACGTAACCTCTCTGCATTCCAGTAAACAGTGTCTGCCCCGGGCAAAAGCACCATTTTTCCCTCTGTGCTGATTTCAAAGTATTTCAGACCGATTACGTTGCGGCCTTTATTGGCTACGATACTCTGTCCGGTTACATTCACATCGTTTACATAGTAATTATCAAAGTTGATGGTCAGCACATTTCCTGAGTCTGCATAGTTAGCTGCTGTATAGGACGCAGAAATAATACCTCTTCTGTTTCGACCGTCATTGCAAAGACAATTAACCGTGCCAAAATCAACTAAGATGGTGCGTGGATTGCTCAGTGTATTATGAATGATGGAAGCGCAATAACCGGATGTTTTATAATTCGACAATTGTTCCCCCGTATTTTTAGTAGCAGCATCATCTACAATTGCCAGTGCATTGTCGTACATAAACTCACCTAAAACTTCTTCTTTGACTATTTCTATATCAGTGTCTCTTTCTCTTACACAAGCATTAAATACAAACAAGGTAACGAATGCCGTTAAAACGATAACAACGCTGGTTTTATTAATTATCATATCTGGGTTCTTACTAAAAATCGAATAAAAGTAATATAAAAGGATTAAAATGGTATCTTTTTTTAAAGAAAAATCATTTTTTTTTCAAAAATCAAAAAACAATCCGCTGATCAGGATTGTTTTTTGATTCATGATTTTTTACTGAGCTGCTGAATTTGTTATTTATTTGAGGGTGATCGTATGGCTTACCCCATTGATCAGTACCAGGGCTGTATTGTCACACGTGCCATTACCGAAATCAATAGTACGCAACAATTTGCCGGCGGGCTGAAAATCGAGGGTGCCTGCCGTAAACCATTTGCAACCAATTTCACGCACAAGGGGTTGCACAATGACCATGGTGTAGTTACCATTCTTATTGACTCCGCTTCCGTATCCGGTAATCTCGTACTGATCGTCGGTCCAGGTTTGAGTGGCTTCACCCTGTATCCAGGTTCGGGTTCGGTTGCAATTCCAGGTCAGAGAGTCGTTGCTGCCTGCCTTAATCATTTTGCCGGCCACGGTGATGGTAAAATAGGTTTGGTTTGAAGCATTCAGACCCATATTAGTCACCGTTTTTGTACCCAATATCTGATTATCATTTATAAAGTATTGGTCGAAGCTGATATTTCTGACACTACCTGCATCTTTGTATTTTCCGGTATAACTAACCAGTATTTTGCCCCTTCTGTTTCTGCCATCATTACAAAGGCAGTTGGTGGCACCAAAGTCAATCACGATCGTGCGCGGATTGGTGCTTGTGTCGTGGGTTACTGTAGCGCAGTTGCTGGTTGTTTTATAACTGCCCAGATTATCTCCGGTTTGCAATGAGGAGGCCTCATCGGCAATGTTGAGTGCGTCGTTGTAACTGAATTCTGCCAGCGCATTGTCATTGCTCATTTCGGTATCATTGTCACTATTGTTGTCCTGGTGGCGGTTTCGGTTGCAGGAAGTCGACATCAGTGTGCCTGCCACGATCACTGCAAAAAGTGAGATTTTAACTTGTTTGATTTTCATTTTTTTTAAATTTTTATTGGTGAATGAATTTCTTAGACCTGATTATTAACTAAAGGTTTAAAGTTCTTGTAAATTTTTTTATAATAAGTCGGGAAAAATAAATATGATTAGTTTTGCGGACTATAAAATAAAACAGATTTTTACAAAGATATGAAGAAACGAGTCGCCATCTATGGAAGTACAGGATCTATCGGTACACAGGCATTGGATGTAGTAGAGGCCCATGCAGATTTATTTGAACTGGAGATATTAACAGCACACAGCAACGCGGGCCTGCTGATACAACAGGCGAAAAAATACCGGCCCAATATGGTGGTGATCAGCGACGAAAGCAAATATGAACAGGTGAATGATGCGCTGTCAGGTGATCATATCAAGGTTTTTGCCGGAGAGAAGTCGCTCATTGATCTTGCAGGGAGTGACAGTTATGATATTTTGCTGGCGGCTATTGTCGGTTTCGCCGGTCTTTCGTCTACCATTGCGGCCTTGCAGCAAGGTAAAACAGTTGCTTTGGCCAATAAAGAAACACTGGTAGTGGCCGGTGATATTGTCAGCGAACTGGTCAGTAAGCATCATGCCAGTTTAATTCCGGTAGACAGCGAACATTCAGCTATTTTTCAGTGCATAGTGGGTGAAGCGGCCGGTGCAGTTGAAAAAATTGTGCTAACCGCTTCCGGCGGTCCTTTTTTGGGTAAAAAGCCCAATTATCTGATCAATGTAAAAAAGGACCATGCTTTACAGCACCCAAACTGGACCATGGGTGCCAAAATAACGATCGATTCGGCCAGCTTAATGAATAAGGGGCTGGAGATGATAGAGGCTAAATGGTTATTTGGTTTGCAAAATGAACAGATCGAAGTCATTGTGCATGCTCAGTCTATTATACATTCAATGGTGCAGTTTGTAGATGGCAGTATGAAAGCGCAGATGGGTTTACCCGACATGAAATTGCCGATCCAATATGCCCTGGCCTTCCCTCACAGAGTTCAAAATGATTTTAAACGTTTTGAGTTCAAAAATTTTCCGTCCCTCACTTTTGAAGCGGCAGATACAAAAACTTTCCGTAATCTTGCACTCGCAAAAGAAGCGATGTACAAAGGAGGAAATGCGCCCTGTGTATTAAATGCAGCCAATGAAGTTGTGGTGGATGCATTTTTGAAGAACAAGGTTGGATTTTTAGAAATGAGCGATATCATAGAAAGTTGTCTTGAAAAAGTGGCGTTTATTGAAAAGCCAACGCTGAATGATTATGTTTTATGTAACACAGAAACCCGTGCACTGGCTTCTTCTTTTATTAAATAAAAATTATGATGCATTTATTAGCAATTGACTGGGCCGTTGTAGGTGTGAAGGTGGGCCAATTAATACTGGCCTTGAGTATTTTAGTGATTCTACACGAATTCGGACACTTTATTACCGCGCGCTGGTTTGGCTGCCGGGTAGAAAAATTTTATTTGTTTTTTGATCCCTGGTTTTCCTTATTCAAAAAGAAAGTGGGGGACACCGAATATGGCGTCGGCTGGCTGCCTTTGGGTGGTTATGTGAAAATTTCAGGCATGATCGACGAAAGCATGGATAAGGAAGCGATGAAACAACCTGCACAATCGTGGGAATTCAGAAGCAAGCCGGCCTGGCAGCGACTGATTATTATGCTGGGCGGTATTATCATGAATGTGATCGTTGCTATTGTGGTTTATGCGATGGTGCTTTTTATTTGGGGAGATAAAAAGATCCCCGGTAGTTCGCTTAAATACGGTATCGCCGTTACAGACAGCACCTTATACAAGATCGGATTGCGTAGCGGTGATAAGATCATTTCTATTGACGGTAAAAAGGTCACCGATTTTGAACATTTGCTTAAAAGCATCTTATTGTCTGATGATAAAATCACCATTGAACGTGATCAGCAGAATATCGATCTGAAAGTGCCGGTTGATTTGCTCGGTCAACTGATTGAAAGTAAAAAGCAGGGTAAGATTTCTCTGATCGAACCCCGTAAACCTTCCATTATATTTTATGTACCCGATACTTCGGCTGCCTATAAAGCAGGGTTGAGAGACAACGACAAGATCGTTCAGATCGACAGTGTACCTATTGTGTATCATGATGATATTGTAAATACCCTGAAAGGCAAAGCCGGTCAGCAGGTGCATCTGACTGTAAGCAGAAACGACTCTCTCATATCGCTGACAGCCCCGGTGAACGCCGAAGCCAAACTGGGATTTATACCATTTGGCTACGACTATTTTCAAATGGACAGTCTGGGCTGGCTTAAAATGGAAATTACAAAATATTCAATTTTATCTGCTTTCCCTGCAGCAGTGGCCAAAGCAGGCGGCGACCTGAGTTTTTACGTGGCACAGTTTAAAAAAATGGGCAATTACAAAACAGGCGCTTACAAGGGAATGGGTGGATTTAAGGGGATCGCAAATGCCTTTCCGGGTGTGTGGAACTGGGAATCATTCTGGAGCATGACAGCTTTTTTATCGATTGTGCTGGCATTTATGAACTTGCTGCCTATTCCTGCCTTGGATGGTGGTCATGTGATGTTTACATTATATGAAATGATCACCAGACGTAAGCCAAACGAAAAGTTTCTTGAATATGCACAGATGGCCGGCATGATCTTCCTGTTATTGCTCATGTTATACGCTAATGGCAATGATTGGTTTGGATGGGGAAAGTAGGGCAGTGGGCAGTGGGCAGTATGCAGTAGGCAGTCAGCAATATCCGTTTGCTAGCCTACTTACGTTTTTTCATCACCAGGCTGTCTGCGGGATAGGTTGCTTTAAGTATATTCATTTGTGACTTTGCCCAGGCTATCAAAATGGCCCTTTGTTCATCACTCAGATTGGCATCCTTGTGCAAACCGAAGTAAGTATAAGAGGTGAGCGGCATTTCTTTTTCCTCTACCATTTCGATCGTTTCTTCCAGTTTGTGATTTTGTCTGGCAATGCTCATATTTGTAAATTCAGCATAATTGACATGCTTCTTGCCTTCGGTGACATGATCATTCAGAAACCATGCAAAAGGTTGCACATTTGCATACCATGGATAATTGGTTTTATTACTATGGCAGTCGTAGCAGGCTGATCTTAATATGGCATCTACTTCCTGCGGTACTTCATATTTTTTCGAAATATGGTAGGTATTATTATCTGAATTGTTTTTTGTTGGCTGTATCAACTGAATGATCAAAATCAAAGCGAGTAAGCCCAGTATTATTTTCTTTATCATTTTATTTCATTTATTTTTTAGAACATTTAAAAATAGGGATTATGTGTTTTCATCCGGCCGGCATTCAGAATTATGTTTGATTGCGGTTTGATTTGAAATAGTTTATTTTACTGTACAATAAACTTCATCATCTGTTGTGCACACTTTAAGTAATAAAATCCTTTGGCATACCCGGTAACATTCAGTTCATTTTTATTAGTAGTAAAGATTAATTGTCCTGTCGAATTATAAACGTCTTTCCTGATATCAGTGTTATACTTCCAGGGGCCTGATAATTGAATGCTCAAACTATTAGATACCGGGTTCGGAAAGATGGATAGGGAATTGGGATCACTATTTATGTCAGCATAGCCAACATCTGATACAGTCATGCAATTGCTGGTATCAGTACATCCGTTATCTGTAA
>JADYYU010000002.1 GCA_020853515.1 Chitinophagaceae bacterium
AGACAATATCGGGCATGACGCACATTTATATGGTGCCTTATATGGCATCATATTCCCTGTCGTACTTAAACCACAATTAATCTCATATTTTATAGATCAAATAAAACATCCGCGATTTTTTAACTAATTTTAGGGGCATGAGATTCAAATTATATTCATTATTCATTTTAGGAATGGCCATTGCTTTTTCTGCCTGCGAAGGCAAAAAAGTAATAGACCATAAGGCAAAACTGCGAACCATTAATGCTTCTTACAACGCAGGTGATATCAACTTGCTGGTTGATTATGAACCCGTATATATCAGCAATATTCAATATTTAAACTTCAGCCTGTTCAGAGAGTTTCTGGAAGGAACTCATAAAATACAGATCAAAAATGCAGGCGGCACCATTCTGGTAGACACTTCATTGCTGATGACCGAAAACAGGCATTACTCCTTGTTTTTATACGATTCACTCAATAATTTACGATATAAAGTGGTAGACGAAAATTATGTAACGCCACCAGGATCGAATTGCAAGGTACGTTTTCTGCATTTTTCGAATACGGCCCCTCAGGTAGACGTGGCGCGTGATGCTGACTCCGTTCCCATGTTTGCAAATTACCATAATGGATTAAATAGTGAATACATACAAATGACAGACGGCTGGCATCAGTTCAAAGCACTGGGAGCAGGTGGCATGACTACCCTGACGGTACAAAATCCGACATTTTATAAAGCAGGGGCTTTTTATACCTTATATCTTCGTGGCAATGTCGGGGCAACAGGTAATGATAGCTTAAGCTTTTTTGTGATCGAAAGCACACTGGACTATTTGTAAAAAGTGAATCCTTTTTGAGCGAAAATCTTTTCAGAAATCGACACGCTCCATCAACCCCAACTAAAATAAAATCATGCAACCAAACTATATCACGCCTTTAGCGGCACCTGCATTTGACCATACAAACTTACTGCAACTGCTGGCAGAATATCATGAACAAAAAGGCGGCGGACAAAGCTATGCGCATGTGCTGAATGAATTGCTGAACGGGAATGCCTGCCTGTTACTGACATCACTCCATGATGGCAGTCAGCAGCAAGGCTGGAGCAGCAGCTCGCAGGAAACCACCCTGCAACTGACCTGCGTGCAACAAATTGAAAATGTAAAAGCCCTTGCAGCATTCACCGATGAAAGCAGTTTGCTAAGCTGGACAAAAGTAGCTACACATTATACGATGCTTGCAGCTAAAGATGTTTTGAAGTTGTGCGAAATGAATGGCATAGACCGTATCATAATTAACAGCGATCTGCCGAATATGTACATTTTACAAAAAAATAATGTGCCTGCATAGACAGCCCACACGAAGACTTGACCCACCAGCACTCAATAAATCTGTTTGATGCTGTGCTAAATATAGCTCGAAATTAAACCGGCGAACTCAGACGGGAAGTTTTTTGCACAGCAATACCGCCTTTTCATCATTGGATAAAGTTGTAGCAAATAAGTAAATATCCCCCCCCTCAGAAATTTGCCATTTTTTGCGGAGTTCAGCAACACTAGCCGGAAAATTACGAACGGTAAGATGCGCTTTTTTTTCAGGCAAGAATCTTAATAATGCTTCTTTCGAAGGCTTGAGGACCTGAACTGCCTGAAAGATGCGTCCCGGGAAATTGCTATGCAAAGTGCCGGCGGTATAAAGATGTGTATGTGGGTGTAATTTTTGAACCTTTAACTGTTGTGAGATACTATTAAAAGCACCGGCTTTTAACAGGCAGGCATTAGGTTCATAGATATATGTTTCCGGCATATGATATTGAATTTTAAGCAGCCTCTCCTGCTCTGCAAAAAATGAAAAATGCCTGTTCCTGTCGAGGTTGACAGCATGGATACAATATTCACCCTCAAAATCCCTTTCCAGTTCAAACAGCAGCTCCTTGCATTCGCGGTTGAACTCTGTTACGTACACATTTTTTACACCAGGTAAACTTTTACATGCCAGAGTAATATCAAGCAGTGGCGAAGTTTTAATTAAAATGCGGCGGCTGATGGCGAACATACTTGGTAGCAGTTGCAGCACATCAGGTTCGCAATCATGCAATCGGAATACTTTTGAACCTGTGTCGCTTCGTCTTGCAGGATCTATATAAATAAGATCGGCCTGACCGTTGTACGATTGCAAAAATTCCTCAGCGCTCTTGCCTCCCACCATACTCAGATGCGCCTGAGTACTAATTGCAGCCAGGTTATGACTAGTGATTGAAGCCAGCTTTTCGTCTGCTTCTACCATAATAACTTTGTTAAATGTCTGGCTAAAAAAGTAACTGTCGATGCCCATGCCTGCAGTCAGATCAATCATGGTTTCACCAGAAAACAGCGAACTTTTAAATTGAGCAGTGGCTTCAGAAGAACATTGTTCGAGCGAAATCTGAGCAGGATAGTGAATGCTGCAGTTATGATAAAAAGTCGGGAGTTTATGTTGTATTTTTTGTCTGCTGCTGATCTGATAAAAGAGCTTCCTGTGGATTGCCTGAGGTTTTAATTGCAGGCTGAGGGCGCTGATATCTGCATGCTGATATTGCCGAAAAAACGCAAGTTCTTCGTCACTCATCAGCAAATCATGACTCACTTGTACCGGCTTTGCGTTAATGGGCATGATATTCAGTTTACGGCAATCAGTTAATGAATAGACAAATTGGTTGTTGCAACCAGGAGTATAAGGTAGTTATGCTACACAAGGTGAAGGGATCAGTTCAGCACTTCTTTGGCTGCAACCAACGGCATTCCCGGTACCAGTTTAATTTGCTCGTACCCTCCCAGAATGTTCCGGATATTATGAAAACCCTGTTTTTTCATGATGGAAGCGGCAATCACTGAGCGATACCCTCCAGCACAATGAATGTAAACATTGTCGTTATCCTCTATATTGCTCATTACGGCTACATCCATCATAGTATGCAACGGAATATTAACAGCGGTTTGCACATGTCCGTTCTCAAATTCCAGTTCTTTGCGTACATCCATAATGACGAGACGGTTATCATAGTTCATGTCCATTTTCAGTTCATCGGGTTCTACATCAATGATCAGATCAATTTTTTCACCGGCATGAACCCAGGCCTCGTAACCACCGTGCAGGTAGCCTGCGATCTGATCGAAGCCCACCCTGGCCAGGCGGATGATCGTTTCTTCTTCCTTTCCAGCGTCAGTTATCAACAGGATAGTTTGATGAAAAGGGAGCAGAGCTCCGGCCCATTCAGCAAAGCGGCCTTCGAGTCCGATACTGATCGAATCGGGTATGAATCCCTGTGTAAATTCGGTTGCTTTTCGGGTATCCAGCAGGATGGCATCCTGAGCAGCCATCTGTTTAAAGGTTGTTACATCCAGTGCCGTCATACCGCGCACTATAATATCATCAATATTCATGTAGCCGTTTTTATTTATACTTGCATTCACAGGAAAATAAACCGGGGGTGTTTTTAACCCGTCTGTTACCTCCTTTATAAAATCTGTTTTACTGAGATCCTGCATGGCATAGTTGCTTCGCATTTCCTCTCCGATGGTACTGTAGGTATTGGGGCCCAGATTTTTTCCGCAACTTGATCCGGGGCCATGAGCAGGATACACTTTGACATCTGCGGGCAATTGTTTTAACTTCTGCACTGAATCGTACATATAGCCTGCCAGTTCCTCTTTGGAAAGATTTCCGCTAAAAAGATCCGGTCGTCCGACATCACCTACAAATAATGTATCGCCGGTGAAGATGGCATCAGGTAAACCCTTATCATTGAACAACAGATAACAGGTAGATTCCAGTGTATGTCCCGGCGTATGCATTGCCCTGATCTTACAATTACCGAGGGTGAATTCTTCGCCGTCTTTTGCATTATACTTTTCAAAACCTGTTTCTGCATCCGGACCGTACACAATGGTTGCACCGGTTTTTTTTGCCAGATCGATATGACCACTGACGAAGTCGGCATGAAAGTGCGTTTCGAAAATATATTTGATAACCGCCTTTCTGTCGGCAGCCATCTGAATATATTTATCAATATCACGCAATGGATCGATCACAACGGCCTCGCCATTCGACTCAATATAATAAGCGGCCTCAGATAAGCAGTTTGTATAAAGCTGTTCGATATACATGAATCAGTGATTTAAATAATCTTTTTAATGTTGTAATGGGCGTTTGCCTGGGTCAGGCATGTTATAGTCAGATCGTTGATACAAACATGTGGTGGTAAACTGGCTGTGTAAAAAACACTTTCAGCAACATCATCGGGTGTAAGCGGCGTAAAACCTTCATAGACCTTCCTGGCGCGGGCATCGTCTCCTTTAAATCTTACCAGCGAAAATTCCGTTTCACAGGCTCCGGGATTAACAGAGGTAACTTTAATGCCGTAATTTAACAGATCGATCCGCATACTTTTGCTCAGCGCGTCCACGGCATGTTTACTGGCACAGTACACGTTACCATTTGGATAAGCATCTTTCCCGGCTGTGGAACTGATATTGATAATATGTCCGAAGC
>JADYYU010000003.1 GCA_020853515.1 Chitinophagaceae bacterium
AAAAAGGTCATCGTAGTTTGTTTGTCCGCCCCTGGTCATGCTGCCTGCCGGATCTTTGCTGTAATTGCGCCATACACCAAAAGGACTGATTCCAAACTTCACATAAGGCTTTTCCTTTTTGATCAGTTTGCCCAGCGACTCCATTAAGATGTTCACATTATTTCTGCGCCAGTCGTCCTTATCTGCAAATGTACTTCCGTATTTTGCATACGATTTAAAATCAGGAAATTCTGTTTTGGCAATTCTGTACGGATAAAAATAATCGTCGAAGTGCACGGCGTCAATATCGTAGCGCTTTACCACATCCAATACTATTTTTGTAAAATAGGCCCTTACTTCAGGCAGTCCCGGATCAAAATATTTTTTACCTCCGTAATTCACAAACCAGTCGGGATGCTGATTAGTGACATGATCCGCACCGTTTGGATTTTTAGCGGCGTCTACCAGGGCGCGATAGGGATTAAACCAGGCATGAAATTCGAGACAACGCTTATGGCATTCTTCTATCATAAATGCCAATGGATCGTAATACGGCGAGGGCGGCATGCCTTGTTTACCGGTGAGATAGCGGCTCCAGTTTTCGTAGGGTGAATTATACAACGCATCCGCACTTGGTCTGATCTGCACGATCACCGCATTCATGTGATTGGCCCTGAGACGATCTAAGATCGAAATAAATTCCTGCTGCTGCACGCTTGCATCGAGACCTGGTTTACTGGGCCAGTCGATATTACTGATGGTAGCCACCCAGGCCGCCCTAAACTCACGTATAGGAGTATTTTGCGCAAATGAGAGCTTGAAACAAAACAGCAGCAAAGCTGCAAGGCATTTTTTGATCATGCCGGTAAAGATATTTATTTGATAGATATAATTAACACAATCCCTTTATTTTTACAGGATGAAAAATGTTAGCCTCAGCATTTTATTGTACTGTTTTATTTTTTTATCTGCTACAAAAGCAGTTGCACAAAATGATGCGGACAGCTTAAAAAATTATTCTCTGGGGGTTAATTACTTCGGAGGAAAAATTCTGGTGCATACGGATAAAATTCATGTAAGTGCACCACCCTACTCTCAGGCACTCGAATTTAATTTTAACAAACAAACGCTTGGCAATGCGGCGTGGCAGCAACGATTCGGATTTCCTGAAACCGGTCTCAGCATTTGTGTTGCCCGTCATGGCTCACCGCTTTTAGGCACCGCAGTGGGCCTGTACCCCAGCATACAGTTTCGCATCCTGCAGTTTGGCAAAGGATACTGGTATTTTAAAATAGGCGGCGGCATTGGGGTGAATAGTAAAAGATGGCAGCGAACTCCGGCAGCAGATTCGGTAAATAATATAATTGGCAGCACTGTCAATAATTTCACCATGCTGCAATCGGGCATACGCTTTGCGCTCAGTCAGCAATGGACCCTGCAAACAGGTGTGCATTTTTATCATATATCAAACGCCGGCGCCCGCAAACCTAATTTCGGAATCAATACAATGGGCGCCCATCTGGGTCTCAATTATCATCTGCAGGGCTTTAAATTAAATATTGAAAAAAGGCCGGATGAGATCCGCGAAAAATCGTTGAACCTGGGTGTGCAAAGCGTGGTGTCGTTTGCAGAAGATAAAACGGTAGACGGACCTGTATATGGTAATTACAACTTCGCAGTATTTGCCGCAAAAATGTATCGCGGCAAAAACAGATTTTCACTGGGTGCTGAAGGCACTTACAATTCAAAGCTGTATGCCTTGTTTAAAAACACCGGACAATTTACCGGACAGGAGAGAAAACATGCCTGGCAATATTCCTGCTTTGCTGCGCATGAATTTGTATTTGGCAAAATAGGACTGCCCCTTCAGTTAGGATATTATTTAAACAAACCCAACGGCGGTGCCCCCATTTATGAGAAACTGGGCATCACTTACCACTTCTATCACCGACCAAAAAATGGGGTCAAAGACCTCTATTTGACCACCCAGTTGAAAACCCATTATGCGACTGCCGACTTTGCAGAATTCGGACTGGGTGTGCTGTTTTAAGCTGTAATTTTTAAAATATAAATGATCTGCATCAGGTAAACAAGCTGACAGAAAGCAGGGTTTCAGCACATGCCAGGATGCGCCCGGATTGAATTTGCAGAAAAGTAGTTTTTATCTCCTTTAATTAAACTTTTCTTTTTACTTTTAAAACTTTCAGAAACAGACTACAAATTTTACTTGCCGAATGTCAACAAATTTTTCCAACACCGATGTCAGATTATATGCAAAAGAAAGAGACGATGCCGATTTTTTGTCAGGCTATCGCGACAAATTTTTGTTTCCGCAGCATCATGGAAAAGATGTGATTTATCTCTGCGGTAACTCACTGGGCTTACAACCAAAAAATGCCATAGAGTATTTTGTACAAGAGCTGAACGACTGGGCCGAATATGGTGTGGAAGGGCATTTCAAATCGAAACGCCCCTGGTTTGGCTACCATCATTTTTTTACAAAATCGCTGGCGCAACTGGTGGGGGCCAAAGAAACCGAAGTGGTAGCTATGAACACCCTCACCGTTAACCTTCATTTACTGATGCTTTCTTTTTACCGTCCTACCAAACAGCGTTATAAGATCATCATGGAAGCAGGTGCCTTTCCAAGCGATATGTATGCGGTAGAAACCCAGGTAAGAATGCATGGTCTGGATCCGGAAGATGCCATTATAGAAATTGCACCCCGTAAAGGAGAGCACTGCATTTTGATGGAAGATATTGAACAGGCTATACAGAAAAATAAAAATAAGGTGGCGCTGGTGTTGTTTGGCGGTATTAACTATTACACCGGACAGTTTTTTGACATCAAACAGATTGTGGAACTGGCTCATCAGGCCGGTGCCTACGCAGGATTTGACCTGGCCCACGCTGTGGGTAATAAGGTACTGCATCTGCACGACTGGAAAGTAGATTTTGCCTGCTGGTGTACTTACAAATATCTCAATTCAGGTCCGGGTTCAGTGGGCGGAATTTTTGTGCAGGAAAAACATACCAAAGATGAAAACATTTTACGTCTCGGCGGATGGTGGGGCCATGATGAAAAGACCCGCTTTAAAATGAAAAAAGGTTTTAAACCCATGAAATCGGCCGAAAGCTGGCAAATGAGCAATGCACAGATCCTGAACATGGCTGCGCACCGCGCATCACTAGATATTTTTGACGAAGCGGGTATGAACCGTCTGGCAGAAAAAAGTCTGCATCTCACAGCCTATGCAGAAATGTTACTGAAGCAGATTAAACATTTAAAATTTGAGATCATTACACCGTCCAATCCGATAGAAAGAGGCTGTCAGCTTTCGTTGTTGTTTAAGTCGAAAGGTAAGGAAGTGTTTGAATCCCTGCAGCAAAATGGCGTTGTGGCCGACTGGCGTGAACCCAATGTAATCAGGATCGCTCCGGTGCCGTTGTACAACTCATTTGAGGATGTTTATACTTTCAGCGAAATTCTGAAGAGCGTCAAATAGGGTTCTTATTTAAGGCCTTTAGCGTCTTCTAAAAATTTAGCCAATCCGATATCCGTCAGCGGATGTTTTAATAAACCCAGGATACTGTCTAATGGACAAGTGCATACATCCGCACCCGCTTCAGCGCAGCGAACAATATGCAGGGCGTTTCTGATAGAGGCGGCCAATATTTGTGTGTTGAATTGCTGCAGGCGATAGATATGCGAGATCTGCGCAATGAGTTCTACCCCATCCCAACTGCTGTCGTCGATACGGCCGATGAAGGGTGAAACGTAGGTAGCTCCTGCTTTGGCCGCTAAGATCGCCTGACCGGCAGAAAACACCAGGGTGCAGTTTGTTTTGATGCCATTGTCGGTAAACCATTTGATGGCTTTGATACCGTCTTTGATCATGGGTACTTTTACTACAATATGGGGGT
>JADYYU010000004.1 GCA_020853515.1 Chitinophagaceae bacterium
CCATAAAAAACTCATACAGGTTATGGATTTCCATACCCACAAAAACCGGATTGGAAGCCGCAATATTGTTATCTTCCAGCAATTTAATTTGTTCAGGCGTGGCTGTAATTGTTTTATTTAAAAGGGCCTGCAGGTCAATACCCAGCTCCTGGGCTTTTTTAAATTTGTCGCCGGTGGCCGGTATCAAAGCGCCCAAAGAGCCTGCCAGTGCATAACCTGCCGCATTTGACAAAAAGAACACACCAAACAATAACGATGCAAAACGTTTAGGTGATAGTTTACCCACCAGAGAAAGGCCGATAGGCGACAAACACAATTCAGCGAAAGTTTGGATCAGATACAGCAATATCAGCCACTTGATGGCCAACAGACCGCTATTCCCCAGATCCTTTACATTATTGGCGATAATAAAATAACTCACCGCGATGAGGGCCAGACCGATTGATTGTTTAACGGTAGACAAGGGTTCTTTGCCTTTGGCTCTTAATTTATCCCACAAAATACTGAATGGAAAAGCAAATGCAAATACGAATACCCCGTTAAATATCTGTACCATAGAAGGCGGCATATTCCAGCCAAAGAAATTACGATCCGTTTGATTGTCTGCTATGAAAGTCAAAGATGAACCGGCCTGCTCAAAGGCAGCCCAGAAAAATATAATAAAAAATCCTACGATATAAATCACCAATATACGCTGCAGCTCAACTTTAGTTAGTGAGCTGTCTGAAATAATCAGACCTGCCAGGGTGAGTCCAAGCGAGTAAATAATCGGATAGATAATCGTTTTAACCGGATTAGTACCTGCCAGCAAATATCTGAATACAAAAAACAACACCACAAACGCCACAACCGCCAGTATCAGTGATTTTGTTGAAAAAACCGCCTTTTGTGCTTCCCCTTCTTCATACATAGAAGCATCATTATGTTTTGGAAGTCCGCCCAGTGGTTTACCCTCCGGCGTCACCACATATTTGTTTTTGAGGGCATAAAACACCATAGTGCCCAATACCATGGCGATTGAAGCAGCCAGAAAGCCCCATTTGAACGCGTGTACGTCCCGGATGCCACCAACGTCCTTTACATCTCCCACCAGCGGACAGATCAGTTGACCCAGAAAAGCCCCCAGATTGATCCCCATATAAAAGATAGTGAAGGCCGTATCCAGTTTACTTTTTTCCTGTTTAGGATACAAACTGCCTACCATACTTGAAATATTGGGCTTAAAAAATCCGTTGCCAAAAATGATGATAGCCAGTGCAGTCCACATCAGCGTATTAGCCAGACTCAAATTTGAACCAAACACGCTGGCACTGAAGAACAGACACATCTGTCCGATAGCCATCATCAGGCCTCCCAGTAAAATACAATTGCGGTTACCAAAAAAACGGTCGGCCACAAAACCACCCAGCATGGGGGTCAGATAACAAAGTCCGAGAAAACCACCATAGATGAGTGACGCGTCGGCTTCTTTCATCAAAAGCGCGTTTACCATAAATAAAGTCAGGATGGCCCGCATACCATAAAAATTAAACCGCTCCCACATTTCTGTGCCGAATAATACCCATAACCCTTTAGGATGGCCTTTTTGTACTTCTATATTTTCCATATTGTATTTTTAATCCACCAAAGTAGTATTTTTTTTCGAATAGAAAAATTATTGCCCTTTTTTAAATGAGAATAGTTGGTCACTTCAAAACAGTGGCAACCATGTGCGTACTATAAAACAATGTATCATAAACCTCTGCCCGGCGCGTACGATGAAAGTTTTTAGCTGATGACCATTGAGCAACCTCCATTCATGTGCCCCTGTTACGAGGATGATCAAAAACAGGCAGCCCCAAAAATACAGCGCAACATTAAACTGAAAACCTTATTTTCGCGCACTAAACTAATCAAATGAGTATTCACAAAGAGGGTCATATGTATTGTGTGGTGGCCACCGTACTGTATGCCATCGTTATCTGGCTTTGTCTCACATTTTTACCCGGCTTTCTGTCTTATCCGCTGATGTTTATCACAGGACTATTATGGTTTTGGGTATTTTGGTTTTTCCGCATACCGGCCCGTACCTTTACACAGGGCGAGCAACTGCTGATCTCGCCCTGCGATGGCAAAGTGGTGGTGATCGAAGAAACCCATGAAGGTGAATATTTTAAAGATCAAAGAATTCAGGTGTCTATTTTTATGTCGCCCCTGAATGTACATGTAAACCGCTACCCTTTGAGTGGCACTGTTCAATATGCCCGTTACCATAAAGGCAAATACCTAGTGGCCTGGCATCCGAAGTCGAGCACCGAAAACGAGCGTACCACGATCGTGGTAAAAAGTTCAAAGGCTGAGATCCTGATCAGGCAAATAGCCGGTGCTGTTGCCAGACGTATTGTGATGTATTCGAAAGAAGGCGATGCTGCTACACAAAATGCCGAGCTGGGATTTATCAAATTCGGATCACGGGTAGATCTGTTTTTGCCGCCAGGTACCAAGATCAATGCAAAGATCGGCGATGTGGTACAAGGCGGAATTGATGTAATAGCCACACTCAATGTTTAATAGACGGACAGATGAAAACAGGATCACGTTGCCGGTTTACCGATCATCAAAGTATTTCAAAATTGCAAAACAAGCGGCTATTGGGTGCGTTTGTGAATGCCATGGTGCTGCATTATACTGCTAAAGAAAACAGACTGCAGTATATTTTCGTGAACGATAACTTCCTGCATCAAATGAATCTGCAATATCTTCAGCATGACACTTACACCGATATTATCACCTTTGATTTAAGCGAAAAGGGCTCAACGCTGATCGACAGTGAAATTTATATCAGTACAGACCGCGTGTTTGAAAATGCCTCCCTGCTGAAAGTACCTTACATGGATGAATTATTCCGGGTAATCATTCACGGAGCCCTTCATTTATGCGGCTTTAAGGATAAAACAACAGCGCAGCAAATGCAGATGCGTGCGCTGGAAAGTGAATGGCTGGAAAAATATTTAACATCGCAGAAAGACAAGCACACATTTATTTAATGTACTTTAGCCTCCATTATCTAAGCGAAAGCCGGCAATCAAAAACAGTCAGCCAAACGCTCAACTGATTGAACACAAAAAGCGTCCATAGATAGCAGAAAGCTGAATGAAAAAAAACGAACCCACACTCTATGAGTTTAAAAAATAATTATGTAGCCATCATGGCAGGCGGCATCGGCAGCCGGTTTTGGCCGGAAAGCAGAAATGAGCACCCGAAACAATTTTTAGATATTTTAGGAACCGGCAAGTCGCTCATTCAATGGACCTACGAACGTTTTAAAAATATTTGTCCCAAGGAAAATATTTTTATCATCACCAACGAGCATTATATACCTACCCTCAAGCATCAGTTGCCTGAAATTACCGATCAGAATATATTGAGTGAACCATCCAGAAAAAATACAGCTCCCTGTGCGGCCTACATTGCTCACAAATTGCTGGCTCTGAACCCGGAAGCCAATATCATCATGAGCCCTGCGGATCATCTGATTTTTGACGAACGTAAATTTGAACGGGATATCATTAATTCACTTGATTTTGTCAGCAAAAATGAGGTGTTGGTAACCCTGGGTATAAAACCCACCCGGCCTGACACAGGCTATGGATATATCCAATATGACACAGGTAAAAGTATGGACAGTTTTTATCAGGTAAAAACTTTTACTGAAAAACCCTCGCACGAACTGGCAGAAACCTTTGTACGCAGCGGCGACTTCTTATGGAATGCAGGTATTTTTGTCTGGAATGTGAAAACAATTATCCGGGAACTGAATCTGTACCTGCCCGAAATGAATGAAGTGTTTCAGCAGGTAACTACCTATAATCAGCCAAATGAATATGCTGATATCGAAAAAGTGTACTCACAATGCACTAATATTTCGATCGATTATGGGATTATGGAAAAAGCCAAAAAAGTTTATGTGATCCCTTCCTACTTTGGCTGGTGCGATCTGGGCACCTGGAACAGCGCCTATGATAATTCAGAAAAAGATTATCTGGGTAATGCAGTGTACGGAAAAAATGTGATGATCATAGATGCTTCGCAATGTATGGTAAAAGCCCCCGAAAACAAACTGATGGTGCTGCAGGGGCTGGAGAATTTTATAGTGATTGATACGGATGATGTGCTGCTGATTTGTGAACGCAACCGCGAGCAGCAAATCAAGGATTATGTGGCGGAAGTCCGCAGAAATAAAGGCGATAAGTTTTTATAATATTTTACTCAGGCAAATCGTTTTAACAGGTATGAAAACTCAATCCATTTTTTTATTGCTTTTTTTGTTGTTTTCAGGCCCTGTGTTTTGTCAGCCAACCCATGGCGTCACTTTTCAGCTTGGCCTCATCAATAATTTGTATAAGTCGGATGTGCCCAATGTAAAAAATAACACCACCCATTTTCTACCCTCTTATGCCTTTGAATACGGCAAGTACAGCGAAAATCTCTTTTGGGGCGGCATTGGTCTGGGTATCAGCATTCGCAATATTCCTTTTTACAAATATTTCAACGGCAATACCATCGGAGTACAAACACCTGAATTCTGGCTTAAATTTAAAACCGGTTTTCACATTCACCATGACTTTATGACCCACCTGCCTTTTATTGCGCTTGGCATTGGCAAATACGGTGAGACTGAACCATTTTATAAAAATCAAAATGGCATGAGCTATACCAACGTGGGGAATTATAAAAACTTCAATCTTCAAAATGTGCTGCCTTTTATGGAAGCCGGTACTACGCTGATTAATTCGACTTTTACTGAAAATAAACGCAGCATTTTTCTCACCTTTAGCTTCAGGTATTATCCCCTGCCGGTGTTTAAAAGCAAAACCGATATTGAGTACGAACCTGGCGAAACCGTCAGCATTCAATATCACCTGATTGAATTTAATATTATTGCAGGGATTCAGAAAAATCTGCGAAGGAATTAAACCATCTAGTTGATTACAAAGAGTATCACAATTCAAAAAATATTACGCCTTCAGTTACGACGGCATCACTTTTTTTCTCAGACTTTTCACTTCTCCTCTTTTCTTTTTCCCTTGCAATCTGTTTTCCTTCACTGACCTTGGTATTTTTGTCGGCTTACGCTCCGCTTTTGTGTGCAGCGCCTTTTCTACGATCTGATATAGTTTTTGTATAGCCGTTTCCTTATTGGCTAATTGGCTGCGATCTTCACTGCATTTGACAATGACTACACCATCTTTTGATATTCTGTTAGACAATTTTTCTTTCAGCAACAACTTTTGCTCATCTGAAAATACCAGGCTAGCCTCGATTTGCCATCTCGCTTCCACCTGCGTTTCTACTTTGTTTACATTCTGGCCGCCTTTGCCACCACTGCGGGAGGTCCGTATCTCTATTTCGGCTGTGAGATCAAAATTCATTATTTATGTCTTAATTTGTGCTACAATATTTATTATCAAACAAAATTAAGCAATAATGCGTGCCGTGATTCAAAGAGTTTCTCATGCCTCTGTTCGTATTGATGAAAAAGAATGTGCGGCCATTGGTTCTGGTCTGCTGGTGCTGTTGGGCATAGAGGAAAACGATCAGGAAGAAGATATCCAATGGCTGAGTGCCAAGATTGCCAATCTGCGTATCTTTCAGGATGAATCAGGACTCATGAACCGGGCTTTGCATGAAACAGCCGGCGACATTCTGTTGATCAGTCAGTTTACTTTATTTGCGTCCACCAAAAAAGGAAATCGTCCTTCATTCCTACGCTCCGCAAAACCGGTAACGGCTAGTCCGCTTTATGAAAAAATGATCGCACAACTGGAAAAAGACAGCGGACAAAAAATACAGACCGGGCGCTTCGGTGCGGATATGCAGGTGAGTCTGTGTAATGACGGCCCCGTCACCATCATGATTGACAGTAAAAACAAAGAATAAAATATGCAGCTCAACGAATTACAACAGCAGGTGGATGATTGGATCAAAACACATGGCGTAAAATATTTTGCACCGCTCACCAACCTGGGCATTTTGATGGAAGAAGTGGGCGAAGTGTCGCGCATTATGGTGAGGGAATACGGCGAACAAAGTAAAAAGCAAAGTGACGAAGACAAAAACCTCGGTGATGAACTTGCAGATGTGCTGTGGGTATTAACGGCTATCGCCAATCAGTGCGGTGTAAACCTTGAAGAGGCCGTACAAAAAAACATGCTCAAAAAGACAAAGCGTGATGCTGAAAGACATCGCCAAAATAAAAAACTGCAGGAGTAAGACCTGGCTGTTTGTTAATGAAGTGTAATATACCATTCTTATACTTTCAATATTTTCTGAAAGTTTAGTATCTTTACGTCACAAAACAGACTATCATGAAACCAGACTTCAGAAAATATAAAACAGTGGACCTGCTGATTCAGACTACCATCTTTGCCGTATCCATTTTGTGGTCGCTCACTTACGGAAAATTCCAGCGCTTGAACATGATGCCGCTGCTGATCACCGGGATCGCCATTGCTCAAATGAGCAGCTTTTTTATACACCGCCGTCACTTTAAGCAAACCAGCAAGTCACGGGCGAGACGTTTGTATAAAACTATACTGATCATTCATCATCTGCTGATACTCCCTTCTGCATTTGCATTATTCTACCCCCTGCTGCTTACCTGCGCCATTTTGTGTGTGCTTTACTACGGCATTACCCTGAGCGACTATATACAAATGAAATACCTGGCAGAGACAGCACCGGAGATGTCATCAACTGAAATATGAATACTCTCAGCCATCATATCCTCATCTATGACCGCGACTGCCCTTTATGTGCCGCATATACCAGGCTGTTTATCCGGAGCGGCTTTTTAGATCAACAGGGAAGGAAGGCCTATCAGGATATGCATTTTAATCAAACCGGCATTGACCCCGAACTGGCAAGAAATAAAATTGCCCTGCTGAATACAGATACCAGGGAAGTCTGCTACGGCATTGATTCCCTGACAAAAATAATCGCTTTTCAATATCCATTCATTGGGTGCATGATGAAAATTAAACCACTATATTGGCTGATGTCGCAGTTGTACAATCTGATTTCCTTTAACCGAAAAATCATCATCCCGGTTTCATGCAATAAGCTATCAGCTTGCAATCCCACAAAAAATAGTTTCTGGCGCATTACTTTCGTCCTGCTTTGTTTAACTCCCACCAGTCTGCTGCTTACAGATTTCATCAAACATTTTACGAACGGGCACGAGCCAGCGTACCTGTCTGCATTACTGGTGATGGCAGCAATTCCATTTCAGTGGTTCATTTGCGTGCTGATCCGCGAAAGAAATAGGTATGATTATATGGGACAGCTAGCCTTTGTTACCTGCATGGGCGCCCATCTGCTGGCCTTGATGATGGCTTGTTTATCTGCCGTAGGCGGCGTTACAAAAACAGGTGCCACTATTGCGGGTCTCGTCGTTTTGGTATGGCTGTTAAAGAAGCATAAACGCCGGATGAAAATAGCCGATATGAAACCGGTACTGACAGTTAGCCTTTTGATTTACTGCATCGTGTCAATCGCCCTGTGGTGTTGTATGATATCGGTGTCATAAACTTTTGTAACACCTGACAATCACAAACACATGGATTCTCCATGAAATTTAGCTGATTACCCTATCTTTACAAACGAACATGGCCATCCTATTAGCAACACTAAATTCAAAATATATACACAGCAATCTGGCGATCAGATTATTATATCAGCTTAACAAACAGGTCGAAGGACTTGCCTGGAAAGAATTTACGATCAAAGAAAACAAAGACGAAATAGCTGATTATTGTAAAGAGTTCGACGTAGTAGCTTTTAGTGTTTACATCTGGAATATAACGCAGACCCTGGAGGTGTGCAGAAAAATAAAAGGATTGAATCCTGCAGTCAAAATTATGCTGGGCGGGCCCGAAGTGAGTTATGAATATGAACCGGTGATCATGCTCGATGAAGTGGACTATATTGTAGTGGGCGAAGGCGAAATACCTTTTGCACGATTTCTGCAAAAGTACCCTCAGGATGAAATCATCCCCGGTATCGTTTCAAAAAAAGACGGCAAGATCTTTTACCTGCCTTGCCTCGAAGATTTTGATCTGAGTGCCCTCGAAAAAATCAATCCCTACATTGATGATGATCCGGCTGAACTCTATAACAAGGTATTGTATGTAGAAACATCCAGGGGCTGTCCCTACAAGTGTGAATTTTGTCTGGCCAGCCTCGATAATAAAGTGCGTTATCTGACGATGCCACGCATCAAAGATAATCTGCTGCATGTGATGAAACATGGTCGTGTGATCAAATTTCTTGACCGCACCTTTAATGTCAAAAAAGATTTTACGATCGAAATCTTTCAATTCATACTCGATCATCACCAGGCCGGTAATATTTTTCAGTTTGAGATCACAGCCGATATATTACATGCTGATATTATTGCTTATATCAATGCCGTTGTTCCCAGCGGATTATTCCGATTTGAGATCGGCATACAAACGGTGAATCAAAAAGCAAACCTCGAAGTAAGCCGCAAACAGAATTTTTATAAAACCAAAGGAGTCATCGAAAAGGTCAGAGACCGCATTGATATGCATCTGGACCTCATTGTAGGCTTGCCGCTTGATTACTGGGAGGATGTAAAATTCAGTATCGAAGAGGTGTTCCGTATTTTTCCGCCTGAACTGCAACTCGGATTTTTAAAGTTTCTGAAGGGTACTCCTGTGCGGGATAAATACGAACAGCATCATTATAAATTTGATCCGGAACCTCCCTATCAGATCATCGAAAGCGATTACTTAAGTAAAGATGAATTGCATCAAATAACGCAACTTGAATTTGCACTGGAAGCTTACTGGAATAAAAAGAGACTAATCAATACATTGAAATACATCACAATGCATTACAGCATTTTTGATTTTTTGCTTGGTCTGGGAAAGTACTTTGATCAGCAGTCCGATTATCATAAACATACCCTCGAAGATCTGTACCGGATCGCTTACGATTACCTGTCGGCAAATTATAGTGACGACAAAATTTTGCAGCAATTATTTGCCGTCGACTACTACCTGCAGCATAAAAACAAACCCAAGCCATTATTCATTGAAGAGATCGCAAGACCTGAGAAAAATGCCCTGATCGAACAGTTTAAATTAAACCATCACAAATATCGTTTTGGCATTTTTGATCTTGATTTCGATTTCCCGGCATTTCAAAAGGAGCACCTGATCAAAAAAAGCAGACAGCCGCTGGTGATCCAATATAGTGGTACTGAAAAAGCGCGGATCGTAGCTCAGCCGCTTCCGGCTTAAAAAAAAACTTCAGAAGAATAGAATATCA
>JADYYU010000005.1 GCA_020853515.1 Chitinophagaceae bacterium
CGATACCCAGGGTCAGGTTTTTAGACACTCCATAATCGAACCCCATCCGCATGCTGGCCTGATCGAGGCCAAAAAAGTTACTGATGCCGCTTTTGAAGGTTCCAAAGCGATGCAATATCCTGAAATCCAGCACCCCTTTGCCGATCATTTCCATCGAATGTCCGTTGATGACCCTCGAAGATTTAAAGGCATTTTTTACATATTCCTTTTCGGGCTTATTTTCGTCCCCCATCAGCTTTTCAAGATCATCCCCGCTGCTCTGCGCGTTTGATTGCATAGCAAAAAAACTGAGAGTCATCATGATGAGTATTTTTTTCATACAATTAAATTAAAATTCCTTGTTATAAATAAAGTTTATTTAACCTGACTTAGCACGCAATTCACGGCCACTTTTACATCTTTTGAAATTTTGTCTTTTACGGCTCCGGGTATCGAAATATTATAATCGGCCAGCACAACACTGAAATCGCACAGCAGGGTAATCATACCACCCTTCACAATGATTTTTCCGGTATTTTTTACCTCTTTACTTACGTTGTGAATGTTCATGGTTCCGGCAACATCCGCTTTATACTCACCGTCTTTGGCAAAATTAATGGCAGCCAGATTGGTAACAGACCCTTTAAAGGTCGCTCTGGGAATCTTATTACTTTCCATATAATTTTCATTAAAATGCTCCTGCAGTAATTGTCTGTCAAATACAAAACTCTTGATCTGAACAATAAACTCAAGACGTCCGTTTTTGATGTCAAGCAATGAACCTACAGACTTATTGACACCCTCTATCGTTTCAAGAGGCGTTTTGGAAGTAAAGGTGATTTTTCCTGTTTTGGTTAAATACATTTGAGCATTGCTTTGCAACGCACCAATGAGTAAAAGAATTAAGAAGAAATTTTTCATAAATGTTATTTTTTATTAAGTGAACAATAAATCAGTGCCACCGTGTTACCAAAACTGGATTCAGGGTCAACCGTTACCTCTGAAACGATGCCTTTAATATCAATCGGAGTCCCTTCGCTGATATTGGCAAGCTCTTTAATATAACGGGCGTCAATGTCGCAGGTAACAGATGACATGATGGTGTCGCTGCCGATTTCTAATCTTACTGAATTTGAATCTTTTGTAATTTTGGTAATATTTCCATTCACAGCAATCAGTTTGTCTTTCATATTGCTGGTATCCGTTTCAATTTTTTTCATTAATTCAGCAAAACTGTAACTCATTTCCGGTTTTTGGCCTGCATAATCAGTCGTTGGTTTATTTACAAATTTCCAAACCAGCACAGCGGCAATCAAAATCACTGCCACAGCAATCAGTAAGTATTTTAGTTTTTGATTCATAGTTTAATTATTTATGGCTCCTTTGTTTGCCCAGGTTTCAATTTTCAAAATAGTGCAGTCATCCAGATTGGGATTACTTTTGGGCATATTACCACTTTTGATACGGTCTAAGATATCAGTAATCCTGTCTTTTACATTTTGATACGACTGTAAGGACACAGAACCTGGTGATGCGCTACCGTGACAACCGGACTGGTCGTTGCATTTGGTGGTAATGATATTGCTCACAATGGCAGAGTATGTTGTAAGGGTAGTATCACACATATTGGTAGCCATAATCTCCTGCCGGTTCCGATTAGTGCAGCCAATTGTAAAGGCACTCACCACCCCAATAAATAGTAAAGTGGCTTTGATTCGTTTTCCGGTATTATCTTGTTTAAACATTATAATTTAGATTATAGTTTTTTAAGTGGGCTAAAGTAAAGCTTATAATTCAATTTATGCGTTATTGAGAGGAAAACCACTGCGGATGCAGTGGCTTTTAACCAATGATTTTCAAGCTACCTGACCAATGAGATATCTCCTTTGTAAGTTTCAACCGACTGATCGCGATAGCGCACTTTGATCACATATTGGTAAGTACCCATATCGGATTCTTTGCCTTTGAATGTACCGTCCCAACCATCTGCAATTCGATTTGTTTCAAAAATCATCTTGCCCCATCTGTCAAAAATTGTCATATTCATACCGATCGCATCCTTACCTAATTTCACCCTGAATTGATCATTATTATGGTCGCCATTAGGTGTGAAGGCATTTGGAATAAATATGGTTTTGATGACACCGGTCAGCAACGGACTGGGTGGTGGTGGTGGTGGCGGTGGTGGTGGTGGGTTGTACACAAATTCCGCAACCACGGTTTCAGCATCTACATATTTAAAAGTTACATTCTTATCAGTCAAAGCCGGTGAAATGGTTGTATTCAGATTGTTTTTTTGCCAGGTGACAAAGTCGTAATCGACTATCGGGCTGGCACCCAGATTATACATAAACCTCCTGTCGAGTTTGATGGTAGTGGGGTAGGTGGGTATCGTATTACCGTTTACAGAAATAGAACCGCTACCTGCCGGCGTCACATCAAATGTGACATCAACTGAATCCGGATTAAAATATTTAAAGTAAGCGATCACCGAATCTTTCTTTTTAAAATCAAATTGCACCAGATCGGTGGTCATATTAGGTGCCATCGAATTCAAAGGTTCCTGTTTTTCCCAATAATCAAAAATATAATAGTTATTGGTAGATGTTGCTTTTAAGGTATAGATACTGTCGCCTTCAATCACACGGCTCCACACATAAGGAGACTTCACATTATTGTCGAGGGCAATGTTTCCGACTCCGGCAGGCACCACGTTCAATTTGAGCTGCTGTGGATTCAAATCAAGACAAGTATCCAGTTTGCCCTCAATCACTGCGCAACGATTGGTAATATAGGTTCGCATCTGAGTGCAGTTTGCCTGCCAGTCGGCCATCGTGCCGCCCCATTTAATGGCCTGACGGTTCATTTCTGGTGTCAGAATATTAACAATGGAATCAAAATGGGCGAGCATGTTTACACAGTTCAGCGGACCATTAAACATATCGATCCAGTTGGTTTTGTACGTTTGCAGAAACTCAGCGTTATTGAGCAACTTGGCCAGCATGTCTGTATGTTTTATATTCGGATCATTCTGAAACATCGTTGCCGGTTCGCAGGGGTCTGCATCAAATCCGGTGGTAGCCAAACCACTGTAATTCGGATTATTGAGTCCGCAAATGGCGTCCATATCCCACAGCACATAACGCCATTTTACAGGATTATTGTTTCCCCGGCCTCTCCACCACATTGTATTCCAGTTAAGCCAGTCGTGATTGACGAGATAAGTATTAATAATGAAGTACTGACAAAAGCTGTTCACATTCAAAAATTGTTTTACATGCTCGTAATTGGCTTGCACAGCCATATTATTCGATTGAATGTAATTGTAGAGGTTTACCCAGCCGGTGTCACTGCCCAAACGAACATTTAAGCCACCCCAGTATGACAGATGGTCTACTTTCTCTTTCTTTTTACCATAATAGTATCCAAAATAGTCTCCGTCTACGCGTTCTCTCATGTCATAAACGCCCCAATAGGCGCCATTAATAAAGAGTAAAACCGGACGCCAGCGGCGAAAATCCATTTCAAGATTGTATTTTTCGGAAAGAGTCTGTGCAAAGACATCCCGCAGGTGGGCACTGTTGTTGGGTCCCCCGGCATAATTATCTGAACCGCCCGCTTTGAGCATAATACGGTCGAACGTATCGCGTAAGGAAGTGCCAAATAAACGGTTAAAAAAAGAAGCTTTATCTCCGCTTTCATCCATTGCTTCAAAATCGATACCCTTTTGCGGGTAAGCCCAGGAGTCGTTTCCATGTCTGCTGCCACGTCCGCCTTCCAGCTCCAGTATCTGTGCGCCTGCAGGCGTAAAGTATTCAAACGAGCTGAAGGTTGGCTGTGAATTTTGAAATAAGGCCCCTGCTCCCACATAGTTGCCGCAAATAGAAACCACATTGTAGGTTGAACTTTCGTTAATAAAATAGGTATTAGTCTCTATCTGACTTGGCAATGCGGATGCAGCGCTGCTGACACCAATAGCGCGGATTGCCGTAGTGACATTGACATTGATCGGAGCGGCATATACCGGAGAAGCTGCTGTTGGTGCTGAACCGTTTATTGTATAGTGAATGGTAACATTCGGGTCAGGGTTACTTAAGGTAACCACCTGAGGACCGGCATAAAAACCGGCTGCTAAACTAAACACCACTTTCGGTGCATAAGCAGCAAATGACGGTTGTGCATTATTAGCTGCATTGGGGGTTGGGGTAGAAAAAATCCCCCAGCTTGCTCCTCCGTCTACGGCACGGCCATTGGAATGGTTACGTTGAGTAATTCTCGTTTTCATTGAATCAATTACATTGCCGCCTGCATCCGACAAAATGACCCAGTCGCCTAAAGTTTGCTTCAACTTAAAACTTGGATGCAGTTGCCCGCTGGGATGTGCCAGATCTCTTCCGCTGAAGAAAACCATTTTTCTCGCACCGGCATTAATCGCCGTTGTTGCAGGTATTTGCCATTTCATCAGATTATTCGGATCATCAGAAATGTAGTAGCCGGTAACATTTACGGCAACAGCACCGGTATTATACAGTTCCATCCAGTCTTCACGTTGATTATAAGCATCCATGACCGTTGCTGTATTGGAACAGGAATACTCATTGATCAGTACCTGCGCTTTGGAAACAATAATAATAAAAGTAAAAAAAGACAGTAAAAGTATTTTTTTCATAATGCAAAAATATATAATTTGTAGATTCCTAAAATTTAAAGACTTAGAAATCAGCCCTAAAGTTAAATTTTGCAGCGGAATTATCCTATTTAATCAGTATTCATTTTTTTTTTTGCGATTAATGCATGTAATTTGCATGAAATACACAATATTA
Organism: Chitinophagaceae bacterium; assembly: GCA_020853515.1. Classification (GTDB taxonomy): domain Bacteria; phylum Bacteroidota; class Bacteroidia; order Chitinophagales; family Chitinophagaceae; genus OLB11. Next base: position 4,803 of record JADYYU010000005.1, read on the forward strand.
TGAAATTGTTAAGAAATTTATTCTTTTTTGCTATTTTGGCTTCCGGATTGAAGTTGCAGGCGCAGATTACCAGTAATCTGCCTATAGTGATCATCACTTCTGCAGGCGCAATCACCACCACACAGTCGCAGGCTACGGTCGCAATCATTGATAATGTATCCGGCATCAACCATCCTACCGACCCGCCAACTTATACCGGAATAATCGGTATAAAACTGAGGGGAAATGCCGCTTTCGCTAAAAAATCGTATTCAGTAGAAACGTGGAGTGCCCCCAATGTCAGTCTGGACACCGCGCTGATGGGTATGCCGAGCGAGAATGACTGGGTACTGCAGGCTAATTATCCTGACCGTACTTTACTCAGAGCAGATCTGGCATTTTATCTTCACGACAAAATGGGCCGCTACTCACCACGCATGAAACATTGCGAGGTCATCCTGAATAATCAATATGTAGGGGTTTATAACTTTGGTGAACAAATTAAAAGAAGTACAGGAAGACTTGATCTTGCAAAACTAACAGTAAATGATAATTTCGGACATAATATGACCGGCG
>JADYYU010000006.1 GCA_020853515.1 Chitinophagaceae bacterium
ATGACAGTCGCTGCAGGTATATAAAGCTTTGCAGGCAGTGGAACCAAAACGTGAAACCAGTTTGGTTCTGCCGGAATTGCATCTCGGACAGATCACCAATTGCCGTTCGGGCTGCAGCCAGTTTACACAATGCGAATGCAGCGGTGCCGCTATACCAAATTTTCTCAGCTTCTCTCTGGTTTCAGTGCTCATCCAATCTGTTGTCCAGGCCGGAGAATAAACGGTGGTGACTTTTACATCTGCGATACCTGTTGCCTGAACAGCCGCTATAATATCCTTTTCGATAATACCCATTGCAGGACAACCTGAATATGTAGGAGTGATGATAATTTCGCAGGCATTTTCATGCAGGATAATATCACGCAGAATACCCATTTCACGTATACTCACCACGGGTATTTCAGGATCGCAGATACTTTCCAAAACCTGATACAGGGCTTCTTTGCTATGTATTTTTTCTGCTACCATGTTGCATCCGGATAAGCACGTTGTAAATATTGCATTTCGGTGAGGACATGCCCCAGATGTTCGGTATGTATCCCTTTTTTGCTGCCGGTTTGCATATACCCGTTTTCCGGAATCCGAATATCTGACTCACGTAAGATGGTTTGTACCAGTGTATCAAATTGTGTCTTGATTTCATTGAGATCAATGGCGATATCAAGCACTTCGAGCATTTTATCTTCGTCGTTCATTTCAAACAGATCACCGGTAAACATCCACAGTTCATTGATCGCGTTTTGCAGTCTGCGATTACTTTCTTCGGTGCCTTTTCCCAGCCGGTAACACCAGTCGCGCGCATGCATCATATGATAACGGACTTCCTTCAACGTTTTGGCTGCGATACCCGCGATCGTTTCATCAGCGGAATGACTCAGGGCGGTAAACTGAAAATATTCAAATACAGAGATCAGCATTTGTTTGGCGATGGTAAACGCAAAATCGCCTGTTGGCAGTTCCGACATCAGGCTGTTGTAAAACTCACGTTCTCCACGTTTGTAAGCCAGATCATCTTCTGTATTACCAAGGCCCTGCAATTCGGCTGCATATTTCAGTAAGGCTTGTGCCCGGCCTATGTTGTCGAGTGCGAGATTCGTGAGTGCCAGATCTTCTTCCAATATGGGTCCTTTACTGCACCATTCCGATAAGCGGTGACCCTGTATCAGGGCATGATCGCCCAGCCTTAATACATATTTGTAAAGTGCTTCTTGTTTTGTCATGGTCCTAGTCGTTTTTTTTTAAATTTGCTTTGCGCCTTCAGGCATAATGTAAAATGTCGGATGCCGGTATATTTTATCATTGGCCGGATCAAATAGCATGTCAGCATCTGCTGAAGATGATGCTGTAATATATTTTGCAGGCACTACCCACAGACTGCTGCCTTCATTTCGGCGTGTATAAATATCTCGTGCATTTTGTAATGCCATTGCTTCGTCGGATGCATGTACGCTGCCGGCATGCACATGATGACTGCCTGCTTTACTTTGTATAAATACTTCCCAGAGATCTAATTGTGTATCCATTTTTTATGATTAAAATTTCGTGATGAATGATTGTCAGTTCGCTTCCGCTCTTTGAGTACGTTGGGCATATGCATTTACTGCCTCGCGCACCCAGGCGCCTTCCTGATGATACTTGATATGATGATCCATACGTTGTTTGTTGCAGGGCCCGTTGCCGCTGATCACACTTTTAAATTCGTCCCAGTTGATCTCACCATGATCGTAAGACTCCTTTTCCTCGTTCCATTTTAATGACGGATCGGGAATTGTCAGACCGATCACTTCAGCCTGCTGCACAGTTTTATCGATAAACTTCTGACGCAGTTCATCATTGCTTTTTCTTTTTATTTTATATTGAAATGCATCCCCTGTATGTGGCGAGTCACTATCGTGCGGACCAAACATCATCAATGAGGGCCACCACCATCTGTTCATAGCATCCTGAGCCATTTCGCGTTGTGCGGCAGTGCCTTTCATCATGTTGGCCATGATCTCATATCCCTGACGCTGATGAAAACTTTCTTCTTTGCAAATGCGAAACATCGCCCTGGCGTAGGGCCCGTATGAAGTGCGCTGCAGTGAAACCTGATTCACAATAGCAGCACCGTCCACCAGCCAGCCAATGGCCCCAATGTCGGCCCACGTGAGCGCCGGATAATTAAAAATATTTGAATACTTGGCTTTGCCTTCGTGCAGTTGCTGTATCAGTTCATCGCGTGAAATACCCAGCGTTTCGGTGGCGCTGTACAAGTATAAACCATGTCCGCCTTCATCCTGGATTTTTGCCAGTAAGATCTGCTTAGCACGTAAACTCGGGGCCCGGGTGATCCAGTTACCCTCCGGTTGCATGCCGATCACTTCTGAATGTGCATGCTGCGACATCTGGCGTATCAGATGGGTCCTGTATTTGTCAGGCATCACATCTTTTGGTTCGATGTTTAAATCGCTGTCTATCTTATGTTGAAAATCTGAAATTGTGTGCACGGCATCCATAAATAGTAAATTTCGGCACAAAATTATATTGGCCAAAATACCTAAAACATGATTTTAGTCAGCCCTGGTGCTGGAAAATATCAGCAAACGATCCTAATTATTAATACTAATATATGAGATGGCGCCTGATATCGGGGAAGCTGTATAGACAAAATATTGAATCTGTTAACGCTGCCAGCGCTTATGCAAATTCACTTTGCACACTATTCTTTAAACAGTTGATTGGTGAGTTCCAGATAGCTTTGCCCGATCGGGATCTCAACTTGCTTTAATTGAATTTTTTTATTTCTGATCGATACGATATTTCGGATATTAATAATATAGGAACGGTGCACCCGCACAAACTCACTGCTGGGCAATTTGCTGATCAGATCCTTCATGGTGATGCGCAGCAGCAGACTTTTGCGGTTAGTAAAAAACAATTTCACATAATCGGCAAAGCATTCAATATAATCGATCTCATCTACATTAATATCTACCAGACTATAATCTATCCTGAACGACACATACTTTTCGCGGTTGGTAGCTTTGTTTAATAACAGCGCCATAAAATCAGCGGCACGGTCAACCGCCATTTCGAAACGTTCAAATGAAAATGGTTTCAGCAGGTAATCGACCGCTTTGATTTCAAAGCCCTCTACTGCATATTCGCTATAAGCCGTGGTAAAAATGATCAGCGTACCCTTTTTTATCTTTGCTGAAAATTCAAGACCGCTGATAGAAGGCATGTTTATATCAAGAAAGATCAGATCGACCGGAAATTTATTCAGGTATTTGAGCGCATCAGAAGGTATGGAAAATGTTTTATCAAGTCGGATCTTTTCGCTGCGTTCGCAAAAATTGGTAATGATATCCAAAGCGATTGGCTCATCATCCAGGGCAATGGCATTGATCATGAGAGATTTAATTTTAAAATTACTGCAAAATCCCTTTCCGTGTCTTTTATTTCAAGGGTATATTTCAAGGGGTACAGCAGTTCGAGCCTTCCTCTGGTATTTTCCAGTCCAATACCCAATTTCTCTGCTTCTTTTCTTTCGACTACTTTTTTATTCACTACCTGTAAACACAGCACCTGATCTTTGATATCAATTTCGATCCGGATATCTGAGGGCAGTTCCGGATTGACTCCATACTTAAAAGCATTTTCAATAAAGGGAATCAATAACATCGGTGCGATCATCTTTTTTGCATAATCGCCTGCTACAGTGTAACGGAGGTTGGCATTTGGTTCCATCCTCAGCTTTTGCAATTCCACATAGTTACTGATATAATCAATCTCTTTTGCCAGGCCCACAAAATCACTGTCGGTTTCGGTGAGTACATAGCGCAATATGCCGGACAACTTCAGCATGCCATCGGCCGTTTTATCGGCTCGTTCCCTGACTGCCAAACCGTAAATACTGTTAAATGTATTGAATAAAAAATGCGGGTTGATCTGCGACTTCAGATATACCAACGCGGTCTTGCTTTTCTCCGCTTCAATTTTCTTGAGGTTGGTATTAACACGGGCAAACAAACTCACCAGGACCCCGATGATATACAAAAACATCAACTGACTTAATTGCGACATGGGTGCCGGTTTATTAAAAGGCGGGCCATGAGGGCCGGGCGGCAGCATACCGTGATGCGGAAGATGGCCAGGTGGTGGGCCTCCGTGAAACATCCGTGGCGGTGGAAAATCCATCCAGTAATAGTAACAAATCAGAAGAACGAGCACAGCCAGCAAAATGGCAAAGTACACTACAATGCGGCGCTGCAGATAAAAAGCCGGAAGCAAAAAATAATAATTGAAGTAAAAGAAACCCAGCATCATCAGGTAGATCAGCACCGTAAAACGGTCGTGGGGACTATGAAGCAGATCTGGAAAATGAAAGATCTCCCCCCTGCTAAAAATATATGGGACCATGAGAAAACTGAGTGACAAAACCAAATGCAATAAAATTTCTCTGTACTTCAGTGACATAAGCTTGCGGATCAGCATAGGGAGATCATTACAAATAAAATCATTATCTGCTTATGTAAGACTAAATATTTGAAGTACACACCAAAATCAGAGATAAACAAAAACTACGCTGAAAATCAGCCTTTGGCTTTTCAGGCTATATTTGCATTTCAAAATAATCAAATGAATCCCACGGCTGATATCAAAAAATTAAATAGAAATTACCTGCCTGAAAACTTTACGGTGACAGACTGGCCCACATTGCAACCATTTTTTGAAG
>JADYYU010000007.1 GCA_020853515.1 Chitinophagaceae bacterium
ATCTGTGCTCACCCGATGCTTCGGAAAGGCCAATGGCAAACCGGGATCGCCCAGCAATGCAAATTTTCTGAAATTGGAAGCTACAAACTCACTGACACTTGATACATAACGCAGATTTTTTGAGAGGCGGTATGCATCACCCATGGTGGGGTACGCATTATTATTCATTAAGCCAAACCCGGTTTTCATGTAGTTGAAATTCATGATCCTGTTCTGATCTGCATACACCAGTTGGGTTGTGGTCATCAGTGCAATGGCGCCACCGTCCGGTTTTACCAGTAAAATTTCTCCTGCTGAATTCACTGCAGGATTGTCGAAGGGTGCAAAATCGCAGGTTGCTGTCAAAAATAAGGGCAGGCGATTGAGGTTGGTCATGTTGTTGACATCATCCATCGAAAAAATCCTTTCTTCGCACCAGCCGAGTGGTCCGCCGTGGCCGTTATAATTCATCAGGAAGGTGCCGTTATAGATCTGTTCAGTCACCGCTTTGTTGGCGTCCGGGGCACGGGGGCCTGCAGGGGTAGATTCGATATTGAAGCCACCCACATATATTTTATATTTATTGTAAACAGGTAAGGAGTCGTTCGTGAATGTAGTCATGACTTCTGCATCTTCCAGATGAATATTGCCATCGCCGTTATCAGCATTAAAGGTCATATTATTTTTCCAGGGACCAAACGATTTGGGACTGTCATAAGTCATGATCTTATTGATGATACTGGCTGCATTGGCCACCGTGCTGACCGGAAAACGGCCGATGCCGATGTCCAGTGTATTGATCTGATTGTTATTGTAATTATTTTGATTTTCATTGTCGTCGAGAAATCCAAAAAAATCGTCGCTGCAATAGCCGGTGGTTTTATTAATGCTTTCGTTGGTTTCAGATACGGGCACCAGGTTGGTATTGCTGTTGATGCGGTTTTTATAATCGTAAGAAGCATCGCCAAACAACAAAACATATTTAGGCAGATCATTCACAGCCGCACGGTCATAAAACATTTTTATAAAATCTCTGATCGCAGAAACGTCCTGGGTCCCGGACGAAAACTCATTGTAAATTTCCTGTGGTGTAACGATCAGGGTAGTGTAACCTCTTTTGCTACTGTGGTAGGCGGCCAGTTTTTCGGCTTCTGATTTCAGCAATGGATTGGCAATCACAATATAATCTTTTTTGCCCATGCTGTGCAGGTTTTGGTTCACCGTTCTTTCAACAAAAGAGGGTGTGTTGAAACTGGATCCGTCCACTGCAAGAAAGCGATGCAGCGTAGAAGCGTCCTGTGTAAAAGATAACACATTTCCGCTCAGTGCAGTGATCATTTTTACGGGAACTAAAGGATCGGTGATATCCCAAACCTGTGTATTGGCGTTTGCATTTTGTATCTGATACGCGGCCACCTGCCCGGCGCCTACGCTGTTCCAGTCAGCAATATTCAGATAGCCGGTAAATACCAGATTTCTTCTGGCGTTGACTTCGATATAATCAAGGTAGCCAACAGCAATATTGCTTCCTTTGCTAAAGTTGATATTTATGGCAATATTGCCTGCTCCGATCGTAACATTATCTGATTGGGTTTTAGCTACGATCACAGGGTCGTAATAATTGGGGCCGGTACTGCCCAGCGACATAGACGGTAAAGCGGTACCGTTTACATTCACAGACATGGTATTATTGCCTGTATAGGAAATGGCTCCCAGTCGTGTAACGATATTTGCGGGGGCTGAAATGTCGGCGTTCGGAATGCTGAAGTTAAACGTGCGGTTAAGATATCTGCCCGGCTGATCGCTGAATTCGTCGCCCCACCAGGTTTTTCCAAATCTACCGAGATTCACCGAATCTTTTTCATAAAACAGAAATTCATTATAGGAGGTGACCGTTGTATTGGGGGCGCCTGCTGCTGCCTGCTGACTGATTCTTTTACCGGGTCCTTTGTCGAAATTTAAAAAGTAATTACTTTGGTCTGAATAGATATTATACAGATGGGTGAATTTTTTGTTGACTGAATCTTTTACGATTGAGTGGGGGCCATTGGCATAAAATAGTATGTAATCGCCGGGGTTAAATTGTCCGTCCCCTCCGTCTACTACCTGAATGGCATTTTCAACCAGATCGTCATGTCTGAACACGGCATTATCTTCGTTTAGCAATTCTCCGCCATTGCCGTATAGCCTGATATTGGCCGGATTGATATTTGCAGGATCCACCCCTGCTTTGTTTTTAATAAAGTCGTAATCAATTTTGTATAAGCCTTGCTGGGAAAGTGCTATTTTGTAAAAGTTTCCGCTCGCAAGCACAGAGTTGGCTGCATATACTCTGCTGCCGGTGGTTTTGTATGCTGGCTGATCGTTTTCAGTCAGTTCAAGATCATACGCAATCAGCTTTTCAATCGTTTTATCATTTTTTTGAATATACTGGGGTATCAAAATGGATGCAAAAGCCTGTTTTCGTTCAACAGAAATGAAAACAGACGGTTCAAAGCTGGTGGGGAAAATGGTTTGTTTGTCGTATTGCGGATGATTAACCAGTACGGTTTTTATGTTAGTCAGCTTTACTTGTGGAGTCGCAAAGCGGGATAAATTTCTACGCTCGATCTGATACATCTGCTGCGCTGCGATTACAGTATTTTCTGTGAACGCTGCAGACTGTTCTGCAGTGATTGCCGAGGGGGCTGCTGCAGTGCCGCTTCGCTCCTGCGCAAGGGAATTGATTGAAAATAAAGAAATGCTTAGTACAGCAATCAAATGTGTTGGTTTCATATACATCCAGGTGTTTTCCAATGTTAAAGTTAACGCTAAATAAAGTGACAAAGGTCAAAAAATGTAAAATTGTTGCTGAATCGTATGAGAGGATTGATTGAGTAAAAAGGGCGTTTTAGAACAGTTAAAACGCCATTTGGACCTATTTATTGTGCAGGTGCTTAACTATTTTCTTCTGGTGGGTTAATTGTCAACTTGATTCGCTGGATGCGCATTTTTTCAAGTTGTATGATAGTGAAATCAAAGTGCTTAAAACTCACGATCTCATTTTGTTCCGGAAATTTGCCGGCTATTTCAAGTACCAGACCCGCAATAGAGTCACTTTCACCACGGGCGTCTTCAAATATTTCCACCGGTATTGAGGTGATCTTGCACATATCATTGATCAGCGTTTTGCCTTCAAAGATATAATTGTGCTCGTCGATCTTTTTTGAGAATAATCCGTCTTCATCAAATTCATCTTTGATCTCACCGATGATCTCTTCCATAATATCGTCGAGGGTCACAATACCTGAAGTGCCGCCAAACTCATCAACCACACTGGCCATATGACTTCTTTTGTGCTGAAATTCTTTCAGCAGATCTTCGATCAGTTTGGTTTCATGCACAAAGTAAGCCGGGCGTATCACGGTATGCCATTCAAAATTTTCAGTATCAATATGTATCAGCAGATCTTTGGTATGTATAATGCCTTTGATCTCATCGAGTGAATCTGAATACACCGGCAGCCGCGAAAAACTGGTATCAAGCACCTGTTTTTTTACTTTGTCAAAATTCCAGGCATAGTCAATACCTGAAACGTCGAGGCGGGTTTGCATAATTTGTTTGGCGGTAATATCGCCAAATTTCAAAATACCTTTGAAGATATTTACTTCTTCCTGCGTAGCAGAATGCTTAACAGTAAGTTCGATCGCATGCTCAATTTCTTCATTGCTGATATCATTTTTCGATTTGCGTTTAAACCTGTCCTCAATAAAGCTGGTAGAGTTGACCAGGAAATTACTGAAAGGTCGGAATATTTTGTCAAGAAACTGAATATAAGGCGCCACGAATAAGCTTAGCCGCATATTATTTTGCGTGGCATAAACCTTGGGCAAAACTTCACCAAATAATACCAGAAAGAAGGTAACAATGATCACCTGAAAGATAATATCAATCAGAGTAGCGAACTGTGCCATGGCCGGAAACCATTCGTCGAAATGAAAAATACTGCTGTACAGTAAGTTGGTACTGATGATGACGCCAATACTTAAAAAATTATTACCGATCAGGATGGTTGCAAGCAGCCGTTTCGGATTTTCGAGCAATGACAATAGGGTCAGATGATTAAAGTCCTGTTTTTGTTTGATATAATTGATGTCCTTTGCAGAAAGCGAAAAAAGCGCCACTTCTGAGCCGGATATCAGGGCTGTTAAAATGATCAGTACAATAATAACGATGGTAAGGGTGATCTGTGAATTAGTACTTAAGTGTGAAGACAGCAAAATGCTCAGTAAATGGTTGTATGTCGGTTCGGGGTCCAAGGTTCTGAAGTTTAGTTAAAATTGGGGTTTTACCTGAGGTATGCTCAATTTTTTTCGATGCAAATATAGACTAAAATGGCAATTCACTGTCTAAATCGTCTGAAACCGGTGGTATTGGGGTGCCGGCGGTATCGAGGTTGCCGAGGTGTCCGTTTTCGTCATGGTCGTGTCTCACCTCACCGGAGCCTCGTTTGTCGAGCATCACCAGATTCGAAGCGATAATTTCCGTCATGAAACGGCGGTTTTTATCTTTATCTTCCCATGAACGGGTGCGCAGACTACCTTCAATATGCACCAGACTGCCTTTATGAAGGTATTTGGCTGCCAGCTCGGCCAATCCGCGCCAGAGCACAATATTATGCCATTCTGTTTGCGGAATGGTATTTCCTTTTTTGTCTTTAAAAGTTTCGGTAGTGGCCAGGGGAAATTTCGCCACCGGAATATTACCTTCTATATATTGTATTTCGGGATCTTTACCGAGATTGCCGATCAAAAAAACATGGTTAACTCCTCTCATAATTGGTGGTTTTTCGCACGAAAATTTAAAAATTCAACATTAAAGATAATTGTTTTTTTGTAAAAAAGAAATTATCATACGCGGAAATGCAAAGTTTTTAAGCTCCTGTTTTTGCACTTTTATCAGTTCAGGCAGGCCTTCCGGCAAGCGGTTCCCGACCTTGATTTTATAAAACCATCCATGTATTTTCTGGTGGGTCAACACCTGGGTGTATTCATCTGAAACGTCCGTCAGTGTAAGGTTTCGCATGTATGGCAATGTCTCAATATCAGCCTGCTCCTGTTCGAAGGCATAGAAAGTATGCAGGTTTTGCCAGATATCCTTTTCTGTTCTTTTGTGTATGTAAATGGCATGTTTGCTTTCAAACACCAAAAAATGAAAGTGGCGGTGACGGAGTGTCAGACGGTTTTTTTTGACCGGAAAGTCGGCAATCCGGTCGGTATTAAACGCGATACATTTTTTATTGAACGGACACTCGTTGCAAAGCGGTTGCTGGGGTTTACAGATGGTAGCTCCCAGATCCATAATGGCCTGATTATATAAAGCGCTGTTTTTAGGATCGATCAGTTGCTGAGCCAATAGCTGAAACTCTTTCTTACCGGCTGTGGTATTAAAATCAGTCTGAAGGCCGAAGTAGCGGCTGAGTACCCTGACCACATTGCCGTCTACTACGGCATAGGATAGGTCGTAGGCAAAGGAGGCGATGGCCGCGGCAGTATAGGTACCGATCCCTTTGAGAGCTAGAATGTCGTCGTAGTTCCTGGGAAATATTCCATCCAGTCTGTCAGCAATATATCTAGCGGTGAACAACATATTTTTGCATCGGTTGTAGTAACCCAAACCTTGCCAGATCTTAAATAATTCAGTTTCATCGGCCGTGGCGAGTGCACTTACAGTCGGGTATCTGCCGGTGAGTGCTTCGTAGTATTTTGTACCCTGGTCTACCCTTGTTTGCTGCAAAATGATTTCGCTGATCCAAATGAGATACGGATCGCGTTCACCTTTCCAGGGCATTAAACGATGGTTATGGTGCTGATGCCAATGCAGTAGTTTTTTGCTAAACACCTGAAAATGAATAAGTTAAAATTTTGTGTAATTTCAAAAAGGACTGGGCGATTGAGATTGGAAACTGGAAATTCTGTATATTTGCACAAACATAATCCAAATTTAATTAACTGAATCGTGAAAAAGTCAGATTTAATCAATCTTATAGCAGAACAAACAGGCGTCCCGAAAGTGGATGTGCTCGTTTCTTTAGAAAGTTTTTTTACAAACGTAAAAAAAAGCCTCGCTGAAGGCGAAAACATCTATATCCGTGGCTTTGGTAGTTTTATTACCAAAAAGCGTGCCGCCAAAGTGGGCCGAAATATCAAAAAAAATACCTCGGTATTTATTCCCGAGCATTATATTCCTTCCTTCAAACCTGCAAAAGAGTTTGTAGAAGAGGTGAAGAAGCAGCATATGCCAGAAATTGAAGCGGTGAATAAGTAAAAGTATTACTTTTGCCATCCATTTTTAATTCGACACGTGCAGAAACCCCAACTCATTATTATTGCCGCCGCTGTTTGCCTGCTGGCCGGTATCTTCTTTTTTGCTGATTTTAGAGGCAGTAAAAAGGATAAAACCCCTCAAAATTCAGCTGCCGACGGTCATGCCGACCACATGGATGCCGCCAACCCTGGTGCCGAAATTGAAGTGATGAACTTTGAAACCTATTCAAAAGAAAGTGAAAGCAAATTGCCGGCTGCACAAAAATCGACCCTGAATTCGCTCAATGAGAAAGCAAAAGCCAATACAGCAGTCGGTTTTAAGGATGTGGCCGAGTTTTGGGAAAAGGAAAATAATCTCAATATGGCTGCGTATAATTACAAAAAGGCAGCTTTTTTGGAAAATACAGAAAAAAGTATCACCTTTGCCGGGAATTTGTACCTGGCTGTGATGCAGCAAACGGATCAACCGGGTATAAGAAAGTGGCAAGCTTTAGAAGCGATAGAGTGTTTTAGCAAAGCATTAGAGATCAATCCTAATAATACTGACACCAAAATAGCTTTGGCAACATGCTATACCGAAGGCACTGGAGAAACCATGAAAGGTGTAACCCTGCTGCGTGAAGTAACACAAACTGACAGCAACAATATTTCCGCAAATATTATATTGGGAAAGTTGGC
>JADYYU010000008.1 GCA_020853515.1 Chitinophagaceae bacterium
ATCCGCCCCGCATTTGTTTAAAAGCCATTTCGTGCTGGGCTTTGTTTTCGCTTGCAATAATATCGGCCACGGCCTCAGCCTGACTCAGGTCGAGCTTGCCGTTAAAAAAGGCACGCATGGTAAATTCCCCTGGTTTCGCCGGCAGCGCCCCTTCCGTTACGCACAGGTCCATGATCTTTTTTAATATAAAAGGGGAGCCATGGCAACTGATCTCGATCACATCTTCGCCTGTATAGGAATGGGGCGCTCTGAAAATGGATACTACCACCTCATCGATCAGTTCAGTTTCGGCCAGTATCTTTCCAAAATGAATCGTATGCGATTTTTGTTCCTGCAACGCTTTTTTGCCGGCAAAGAGCTTGTCGGCAATAGCCACTGCCCGGGTGCCGCTCAGTCGGATCACACCGATGGCCCCTTCACCCTGCGGTGTTGAAAGTGCAACGATGGTCTCATTATTAATTTTCAAATTTTTAGATTTTCAGATCATCAAATTGACTTCCTTCTGTTCAGTTCTTTGGTAATCAGTCCAAGCTCGCGACCGGTTTGTCCTGCTACTGAGGTATTTTCCTGCGCACGCCGCATCAGGTAGGGTATTACTTCTTCCACCGGTCCGTAAGGCAGATATTTTGACACCTGAAAGCCGGCCTTGGCCAGATTGAATGAAATATTATCGCTCATGCCAAATAACTGCGAAAAGTAAATATGCGGATGCCTGGTCTGAAGGCCGTTTTGCTGCATCAGCTCAGTGGCCAGCATGCAACTGTATTCGTTATGGGTACCAATAAACAAAGCGATTCTGGAGATATTTGTAATGCAAAAACGGAGCGCTTCATTATAGTCGCTGTCTGTTGATGTTTTGTCGGGCTGAATGGGGGAGGGGTAATTCATTTCGGCGGCACGTTTGCGTTCTTTTTCCATATAAGCACCACGTACCAGTTTAGCTCCCAGTAAATAGCCTTGTTGCCCGGCTAATGCAGCACTTTCCATGAGGTAGCTGAGGCGGTCGTGACGGTAAAGCTGAAAGGTATTGTACACGATCACCTCATCGCGGTTATACTTTGACATCATTTTATTGGTAATATCGTCCACGGGTTGCTGTATCCAGCTTTCTTCGGCATCTACCAGTATCATCTTTTTATGTTGTGATGCGCAAAAGCAAATACTGTCTATTCTTTGCTGAAAACGGTCAAATTCTTTTTCTTCGTCCCTGCTGAGGATCTCTTGCCGGTGTAGTTTTTCGAGCAACTGAAATCTGCAAAATCCGGTTACCTTTAAACTAACAAAGGGAATATAGGCTTTGTCGGCCGAAAACTTGATCGTCTGTATAAAAGTGGCGGTCGTTTTTTCGAATTCAGATTCTTCATTTTTGCCTTCTACTCCATAATCCATGATCACCGATATTTGGTAGGCAGACAGGTTAATGGCTGTTTGGTTGGCTTCCTGCAGTGTTTCACCTCCGCAAAATTGTCTGAAAATCGTGTTTTTGATCAAACTTTTGACCGGTAAATGAAACCTGAAAGCAAAATGGGTCATTGCAATACCGGCTTTTGTCAGCCAGGCTTTACCCATCGAGGAGAATAAAAAATGCGCTTTTCGTAGTTCAAGGTTATTTTTTGATGAAAAAGCAACCTCTGTGTTATCAAAGTTTAATGGCATAATTATTTTTACTTGACCGCAAAAGTAATATTGTTAATAACTATTAAATTTTTTTTTTTGGTTCGTAAAAAAATAAAATATACTTTTACGGTACAAAATTAAAATATTTAAAAAATGAAAAAGATTTTATTCATCGGATTATCGGCATTCTTAACGTATGCTGCGCAGGCACAGGAAAATAATCAATCGATTATTTTTGAGAAAAGTACTAATCGTTTAACAAATTATGAAACCAACGATTCTAAATTAACTTTACCAACAGGTGTTACCAAAGCTCACCAGACAACAAATGGCAAAAAAACAAGAGCTCAGGACCGCTGGTATTCACATGTTAGTGCTGTTGACACCATGATGGGTGGTAACGGTGCTGTTATAGGTAATAACTCAGGTGTAAGAATCTGGCATGACTCTACAGTAAAACAAGTGTTTACTGGTGGTGCCGGAACTGTAAACTATTCTTCTTATTACAACACACTCGATCCGATGGCTCCGGTATTTAACGATCCTGCAGCTTATGGCGGTTTGATTCAGGTAGGTGCTACTGACGTTTATTCAGTGGATACTGTGGTTGTTTATGGTGCTTATGTTCGTCCAAAAGGCGGCAATCCTGATACCTTAATTATTTCATTGGTAAAAAATTCTGCTAATCAGGCTACTAATGATATTCTTTACTATAACCCTGGTAAAACTGCTTTCCCTGAAATGCTGACTAATAACTATGTTTCAGGAATTGGTGGCGATACCCTGATGTCAATGCAAACAATGGAAGCTGATTCTATCCGTTCAATTGCGGTAAATACCAATCAGTCTTATGTATTCAAAAAAGTATTAACAAATGCTGATACATCATCATTTATTACTCCATTCGTATTCACGATCCCTACACCGTTACAAGCTGAAATTGGCAGAGGCGTGGGTGTATCTGTGACTTTCAGATCCGGTAATTCATGGGTTGCAAACGTTGATACGATTTCTAACCTGAATAACTTCATCGGTGTATTTTCTGAAGAACAAACTGGTTTAGCTCAGGAATACAGAGGCAATGCTCCTGATTTTGATCTGAACATGTCAGGCTTAATGTTTTCATGGGTAAGAGATTCATATTATCCTTCATTCTTCATCGAAGGATGGAACACAGTTGCTTTCGATAAAGAAATCGCATGGGTTGATTATCACGTAAATTGCGCAACCTGCAAACCAGTTGGTATCAACGATATTTCAAGCAATATCAGCAGTACAGTGGCTCCAAACCCTGCATCTGACAATGTAAGATTTACAATCAACTTAGAAAATGCTGCTAAAGAAGTTTCTATCAGCATGACTAACTTGTTAGGTCAACAAGTGAAAAATGTGAAAGTTGGTGCAGTTTCTGCAAACAACGCACAAAGTGTTAACGTAAATGTAGCTGATCTGGCTAGCGGTGTTTATATCTACACCATTCAAGCTGATGGCGCTAAAGCATCTAACAAAATTCTCGTAAAATAATCTTTTACAACTTTTTTCAAAAAAACCCTTCAATTTGAAGGGTTTTTTTTATTTAATGAATAATTGCCTTATTTTTCACCAACCATTTTTAAAATCTTTGAGTCTTACTAAAAGAAATACTCAAAATAAATTGAATACAGCTTTGAGCTATATAGGTACCCAACAAGAAGAAGAAATACTTGCACTCATTCATGGATGCAAGGAGGGGAAAGGTGCAGCACAGGAAAAACTGTATAAAATGATGTATCCGAAGATGATGAGCATGGTGAAACGATATACCAACATGTATCAGTACCACATCGCCGAAGAGATCCTCAACAATGGATTTTTAAAGGTATTTCAGAAAATAGACAGTTATAAATTTGAAGGCTCTTTTGAAGGTTGGGTACGCAGAATCATTTACCATTCCATTTTCGACTATATACGGCAAAACCTGAAATATATGGAAAAGGTGGTTTTTGTTGAAAAAGATGAAGTGATCAGTAAAGATCTTGCAGCTAAGATGCATTATGACGAACTGATGAAACTGGTGCAGGAACTGCCCGATACTACCCGGATGGTTTTTAACCTGTATGTAATGGAAGGTTTTCCGCATAAGGAAATCAGTGAAAAAATTGGCATCAGCGAAGGCACCAGCAAATGGCACCTGTTTGAAGCCAGAAGGATCTTGAAAATTAAAATTGAAGCACTTAATAAATAAAAAAATTAGATTATAAATTATGTCAAACAACATTCCAATAGACGAACTGTTCCGGGAGAAACTCTCAGGAGGTAAAGAACAGCTCAACCTTGGCGCGTGGGCAAACATGGAGCGTATGCTCAATGGACAAAACCCTTATACAGTCAAGGATGAGGAGCCCAAAAGGAAGCGGATATTACCCTTCTTTTTAGTGTTTCTGACTTTGTCTGCAGTCGTGTCAGCCGGCTATCTTTATTATAATCACGACGGCCAGCCTGCCCAAAGCAAGTCGATTGCCAGTGCTGCTTCCAGCGTAATTTCACATCAGAATGCAGGCGATCATAGCTTGCCGTCATCAAATAATATTCCTGTTTCTCCTAACCAAATCAATCTTTCTCAATCCGAAATTTCCCCTAACCAAATTGATCTTTCTCACACAAGCAGACAGTCAGCTCCCGGAAATTCGAACCACCTGGCCATACACAAAAGTAAGCAGCCACATGCCGGTCAACCTGTAGCTACTGCAACGTCGCTGCCAGATCATTCAATGCAAACTGCAGAGGCAGGTGATGAATTGACTGCTCAGGAAGCCGTTAAACCACGGGTAAAACCGCTCGCAAAACAGGGTGGTAAATTACTCGCCAGTGCAGGTCAGGATGCCGGTGAAGTGATGAAGAATTCATATAAAGAAGCCGGATATGAGCTCAATGTAATGGCAGCCGCATCTGATGTCACTGAAAAAACAAAGATCGAAAAACGACATGTAAAACGCACAGTTGCACAAGTGCGGGAAGACCGAAACAGAAATGGCAGTACAAACAGGATTTTACTCGACACGATCGAAGAATCAAATATTGACATTGACAAGCAAGTAGCGATCGCAGCACCGGCCGTCGAAAATGTGATCCGGGATAAAAACTACAAATGGCATCCACGCTATGTAGTTGGAGCTGAAAACTACGTACCTGTGCAGGATGTGCTGCAAAGTCAGGCACCCGCCGCGTTGATGGCAACAGCCAGTACCCCGCATTTAGAAACACCTGCTGACGAAAAAAGCAAAAAGCAGTCTGACGGCAAAAAGAACGTGCTGACAACCTTAGGCGCTTTCACAGGAGCTACCTTAGCTAAAATAGGCGAATCAGGCAGCAACTTCTTCCGCTTGTTTACGGTTCTTGATCCGGGTATCAGTCTGGGCGTTAATGCCGCCTTGTTCAAAACGCAGCATAATTACGGTGGGTTTCACGGTGGCATCACCAATCATACCGCTATCAGTGAAACATTCAGCATCATTTCTGAAATCAAATTTTTTATCCGGAATAATTCAGGGTTTACGATCAATGATATCAGAACTATTATCAAAACCACTTCAGAAGATAGTTTGTCAATGCCCGGTAAAACGATTTACACCTATCAGATCGATTCCGCAACCCAAAAGTATAACTTCAAAAACTTTATGTCACTTGAATTGCCTGTTATGCTGAGCGCCCGTTTTGGTAATTTGTCAGTGTACGGTGGACCTAACTTCGTTTACAATATGAAACTGAAAATCAATGAAATTGACAAGTCTTATTTGATCGACAGGGAAGTAACTGTAGAAAATGGAACGCCATTTAAGTTCCCGTATGATGAAGAAAAGAGCATGCAGTATGCCCGCAGCGATTTCGGCGCACGATTTGGGATCGGTTATGCTGTCGGTATGTCTTATAATTTCAACCCCAATATTTACCTTGATATCCGATTGAATAAGGTAATGTGGGATAATACAACTACCAACTCACAACGTGCAATTTCAAACGGTGTTACCAAGGTGCCGTTTACCCAATTGTCACTTGGCTATAAATTCAAAAATAAATAACAACGTTTTCTTCGTCCCCTTATATATCCCCAACAAAAATGCCATGCTCAGCATGGCATTTTTTATATCTTTGTTTGAAAACTAGTATATGCCCCGGCTGAACGAAATTATTGATGTCATTGAAAATTATGCTCCGCTGCATTTGCAGGAGTCGTATGATAACAGCGGACTGATAGTAGGTGACCGGCAGGCTGAAATCAGGGCGGCATTGATCTCGCTCGATTGTACAGAGGCCGTGCTGGATGAAGCGATAGCCATGAACTGTAATTTGATCATTTCGCACCATCCGATCGTATTTTCAGGCCTAAAATCATTTACCGGGAAGAATTATATTGAACGCGTCATTATGAAAGCCATCCGGAACGATATTGCTATTTATGCCGCACATACCAATCTCGATAATGTATATGCCGGAGTAAATGGTAAAATGGCTGCGAAATTAGGTTTGACGAATATCCAAATCCTTGAACCCAAAGCCGATACCTTAAAACAGTTATATGTGTATGTGCCGGTTTCACACGCCGAAGCGGTTCGAAATGCGATGTTTGAAGCAGGTGCCGGAAACATAGGCGAATACTCGTCCTGCAGTTATAATTTAGAAGGTACAGGTACTTTTTTGCCCTCTTCCGGTGCAAATCCCTTTGTGGGCCGGGCCGGTGAGTTGCAGTTGGAGCACGAAACCAAAATTGAAGTGATCTTTACCCCCGAAAAAGAACAGCAGGTACTAAACAACATGTTGGAGGCACATCCGTACGAAGAAGTTGCGTTTGGCATCATTCAGCTTCAAAATAAAAATCGCTTTTTAGGGGCAGGTGTCATCGGTGATCTGCCCGCAGCGGTACATGAAGCGGATTTTCTTCAAAACCTGAAAAGGACCTTTCAGTCGGAGTGTATCAGGCACACCGCCCTGTCCGGGAAAATGATCAGTAAGGTAGCTTTGTGTGGTGGTTCAGGCAGCTTTTTGCTGAGCAGGGCGATCCGGATGAAAGCTGACGTGTTTGTTACCGCTGATTTTAAATATCATCAGTTTTTTGACGCTGAAAGCCAAATCCTCATCGCAGACATCGGTCATTACGAAAGCGAACAATTTACAGGTGAAATTTTTTATGAGGTACTATCAAATAAATTTCCTAATTTTGCCCTCCATTTAACGGCAATTAATACCAATCCGATAAAATACTATTAAACAATTATGGCAGCAGTAAAAGAGTTTTCAGTACAGGAAAAATTAATTTCAATCTGTACCTTACAAAAAATTGATTCAAAAATAGATGAGATCAATAAACTAAGAGGCGAACTTCCCATGGAAGTAAAAGACCTTGAAGATGAAATAACAGGTTATAATACCCGTTTGAATGCGATCGACAACGAAATCAACATTATCAAAGAAGATATTAAACGTAAGAAAGCTG
>JADYYU010000009.1 GCA_020853515.1 Chitinophagaceae bacterium
AGCTGGCGTCGGTACATACTTCTATGTGTTCAGATACACCTGCACCAGAGACGGAAACTCTTATATTAAGAAGGGTGATGTGACGCTGATCAGATAATACGGACAGCGATCACCAATCGATTGTTTGTTTAGATAATTATTTATAAAAATGGTTGCACGTAAAATGTGCAACCTTTTTTTTAACAGTTGACTGAAGTGAAATTGCAGCGCTGTCAATCAGTCTGCTGCATGATCTCGGTTTAAGCAAAGACGTCCCATTCTAGTACGAATATGCGAGCACAGGGAAATCTTTCTTGCCTGGCAAAGCGATAATCGCAGAAACGTGCGACCCAAATACGTTGAAGAATGAAGAAGGCCCTGCCCCCAATAAAAAGTACGAAATCTGCTGAACCTGTTTTTTAAATGAATCTGCACTGCCTGGCAAAGCGATAAGCGCTGAAGAGTGCGACGCAAATACGCTGAAGAATGAAGAAGGCCCTGCCCCCAAAAGAAAAAAGCATGAAATCTGTCAATTCTGTTTTATAATTGAACGGGATACTCTATTTTTGTTCACTTATATTTTCCAGCCATATGTTTTTACTCGCAATTACACTTTCGTTAGTAATAGAAAAAGTTATACTCATTTCTGTTATACTGATGGGATCGCTGGGTGTAGCAATGTACAGCACCTGGGCTGAACGTAAAGTGGCGGCCGTGATGCAGGACAGGAGGGGCCCAAACAGGGCCGGACCTTTCGGGCTTTTTCAGCCATTGGCAGATGGGCTTAAGTTATTTATGAAAGAAGAGATCATCCCGATTTTTTCATCGAGGTTTTTGTTTGTGCTGGGGCCGTCCTTAGCGATGCTCATGGCATGTATGACCAGTGCGGTAATCCCCTGGGGGCCAGATATTCTAAAGGCTGACGGCAGTGTGATCACTCTGCAGGTTGCAGATATTAACATTGGGATCCTTTATATTTTTGGTGTTGTTAGCTTGGGCGTATATGGTATCATGCTGGGGGCCTGGGCGTCAAATAATAAATTTTCATTATTGAGTGGTCTGAGAGCGGCCTCGCAGGCCATTTCTTATGAACTTGCCATGGGTATTAGTCTGATCGCATTGGTAATGATGACAGGCAGCTTAAGCATGAGGGATATTGTAGAACAGCAACATGGTTTTTGGCATGGCGGCTGGCCCTGGGAGGGGGGCTGGTTTACATGGAACTTTTTTAAGCAACCGCTTGCATTTTTGATTTTTATTGTTTGCTCGTTTGCTGAATTAAACCGGGCTCCTTTTGACCTCGCTGAATGTGAAAGTGAGTTGATTGGCGGCTACCATACGGAGTTTAGCTCCATGAAACTCGGTTTTTATTTGTTTGCTGAATATATTAATATGTTTATCACATCGGTGATCCTGAGCACAATGTTTTTTGGCGGTTATAATTACCCTGGTATGGAATGGGTGGCGGGCCATGTGCCGCCTGTAGCCTATGCGGCCATCGGAGTGTTGGTATTGATGGGGAAAGCGATCGGCTTTATTTTATTTTTTATGTTTATCCGTTGGACGATTCCACGTTTCCGGTATGATCAACTGATGAACCTGGGTTGGAAAAGTTTAATTCCGCTGGCATTGATCAATATGCTGATAACCGCTGCAGTTATTTTATATTTGCAAAATTAATACGACTTATGGCTTATAATATTTCTAAAAAGTCTGTGGCAGTTGACCGGCATCCTATGACCTGGGTGGAGCGGCTCTACCTTATTTCGATCTTCAAGGGATTGAAAATTACACTGGGACATATTTTTCAGAAAAAGGCTACCATTAATTTCCCTGAAGTTAAGCGTGAATTCAGTTCTACTTTCAGGGGGCTGCATATTTTAAACCGTGATGAAGAAGGCCGTGAAAAATGCACTGCTTGCGGTTTATGTGCGTTGAGTTGTCCTGCGGAAGCCATTACGATGGAGTCAGCGGAGCGCTTGCCGGGTGAAGAGCACTTGTACAAAGAAGAAAAGTACGCTGCTCAATACGAAATCAATATGCTACGCTGTATATTTTGCGGATTGTGTGAGGAGGCTTGTCCAAAAGATGCGATCTATCTGACACAGACTTTTGCGCCGGCCAACTATAACCGTAAGAGCTTCATTTATAAAAAGGAGGACCTGCTGTTGCCTTTGAAAGCAGTAAAAAATAACTAAACTGAGCTAATGGATATTCAACATATTATATTCTGGACATTGTGTGTGCTAACGCTGGGATGCGCTGTGGGAGTGATCATGAGCAGAAATCCTATCAATAGTGTCTTGTTTCTGATTCTAACTTTTTTTACTATTTCGGCACATTATGTGATGATGAATGCACAGTTTTTAGCCATTGTGAATATCATCGTCTATGCAGGTGCTATCATGGTGTTGTTTTTATTTGTGATCATGCTGATGAATCTGAACGGTGATACCGAGCCGCAAAAGAATACTCTGGTACAATTTGCTGCAGTCATATCGGGCGGTGCATTGTTATTGATATTGATAGCCGCTTTTAAGTCGGCCGTGAGCGGTATAGACGGCAAGCAGATCGAGTATTCACAATCGACGGATATTGGCCTGATCAAGAATCTGGGCCATGTGCTGTTTACTGATTATGTGTTTCCTTTTGAGGTGGCGAGTGTGCTGTTTTTGAGTGCCATGGTAGGAGCAGTGGTGCTGGGTAAGAAAGACAGTGAGATGGTGGTGATTGAGGAGTAAATTCGACTAAAATTCTGTTTAGAATGCGATATTTTCGCCTGTAATGAAGCAAGACCAGCTTGCTCAGCTATATCTTTAATGTTATAGGTTTGATATTCTTATTATACGAATCTGGTTATGTTATCGTTTGTTGTGTGCATCAGTTTTGACTGCCGCATACCTTTTGCCGCAAGCTTTATCAGATGGATCAGTATGATAAAGTGCCGCGTGCTTTGAATCAAATTGAGCGTCACGGTTAAAATGATATGGCATAGTGCCCTGAATGTGGTATATTTGAAATAAATATGTTAAAATGAAATTTGTCATGGCCCTTTTTTTGGTTGCAATGATATTTTCTGCAAAGGGACAGTTTTTTACAAGTCAATTTCCTTTGGATAATATGATGGTACCCAGAAATCAGAATACGAATCAGGGCGTTGTTACTTTTTATTTTACATCGGCTGACACTGTGCAACCTGCGAATGTGCAAATTAAGAAGTTTAAAGATCAGGTTTTTGTTGGAACAATCTATCCTGTTTATGTTCTCGCGAATGTGCAATATGAATATAATATTAGTGACACCATAAGTGCTTCGTTAAATTCATACCGATATGAACTCTGGTATAATAATGTACTGATCACAAAGGCCGACAATATTTGCTCAGGCGATTTTTATATACTTGATGGGCAATCCAATGCAGAATCAATGCCCACACTTGATTCATGTTACGCCGATTATCAGCCATTTATCCGAACTTATGGAAATGGCAACGAATTGGGTTCAAAAAAGGAGTGGTTTGTGGCCAAAGGTGACTGTAATAGAATGATAGATGGTTGCGTAGGGCAACTTGGTGTTGCTATAGCAAATGAAATTATTTTGAAACACCTGATTCCGGTTTGCATATTAAACGGCGCCGTGGGTGGTAAGCCTTTAAACTATTTTCTGCCTGATTCTGCCAATCACACGAACCTGCTTACAAGTTATGGCCGGTTGTGCACAAGAGTGCATGAAGCCCATGCGCAGAGCGCAGTACGGGCCATTATCTGGTATCAGGGTGAGAATGACGCAAGCATCTGCAATACCCAGAATGATTATTTAAATTCTTTTCATAAACTGTTTCTAGGTTGGAAAAGCGATTATCCGAATTTTGAAAATCTTTATCTTGTGCAGATCCGGGCAGGCTGCCAGACAGACCGTTATTGTAGCAATGTGATACAGGAAGCGCAGAGGCAAATTGCAAATTATGACAGCACAGTGGAAGTGATCTCCACAACAAACATTTCACATTCGCTTGATAACTGCCATTACAATTATTTAAATGGATATAAGTTGCTTGGCAAGAAAATCAGCAAACTGATCAGCGTCAATCAACACAACCAGATCGATACTACAGGTTTTCATAGTCCCGAAGTTAAATGCTGTTATACAAGCTTTGATAATCGCCTTGATCTGATTTTGAAATACCCCGTAATGCTCCATTTTGATACACTTGCAGCTTCTGATTTTTATATTACGCAAACACATGCAGAGCCTGTTCACCTATCAGTTACTTCAGATACGATTCACCTTATTTTTAACGACCCCATTTTACCAGGGCAAACAATTTCCTATTCCGGACATGCCGGTAGCGTGCATCCGGTGATAGAAAATCAGGATGGTAACGGGCTGTTGTGCTTTTATAATAAGCCGATACTACCTTATTGTAACGTTCCTTATACCAACTATACCCTGGCGGCTTGTGATTCACTTGCAATAAATGGACAAACCTATACCAGCAGCGGAATCTATTCACAATTGTATGCCGGAGTGTATGGTTGTGACAGCGTTGTCCACCTGACCATCACTATATACAATACCACTGCAAACATTCAGTATCACACTGCCTGTGACTCATTTAGCATGAATGGGCAAACCTATTATACTTCCGGTAACTACCTGCAGCATTATATCAATACCTCCGGTTGCGACAGTAACATTATTCTGAACTTGGAGGTAAATCATTCTTCTGCTACCTTCCTGAATCAGACGGTGTGCGATTCTTTGAACTTAAATGGTCAAACCTACGATAGCAAGGGCATCTATGTACAGCACCTTACAAGTATGACGGGTTGTGATAGCGTCTTAACTATATATCTGTCTGTCAATCACGGCACAGGCTATACTTACTGGGACACTGCCTGTAACTTTTACCTGTTAAATGCCCACAAATATACCGGCAGTGGCATCTATACACAGTTTTTAAGCAATGTAGCCGGCTGCGATAGTATTCTTACAGTGAATCTTTTCATTCATCATTCAGTCAATATGCAGGTCAGTCAGGACGGAGCAAACTTGTATGCACCGGCCAATATGGCTGCATATCAATGGCTGCGCTGTAACCCTTATGAACTGATAGGTGGCGAAAATAAACAGGCTTTTAGGGCTGTCCGAAATGGAGATTATGCTGTTATTATTGTAAACGAATCAGGATGTAATGATACCTTAGAGCACGTTACGGTATCGAACCTGCCGGCTGACGAAAGGGCGGAGTCAGCTATTATTTCGATCTATCCCAATCCTAACAACGGTAAATTTACAATAGACATTGGCACGTTAAATAAGGCTGACTTTATAATGTGTAACATTTTTGGGCAAATACTATTTCAACAAACGCTGGAAAAGAAATGCACCTTGTGGAAGTTACCGGTTACTGCAGGTCATTGCTTTTACAAAGTTTATTCATATGGAATCTTTGTAAGTGGGGGGCAAATTGTTATTGAAGATTAGAGCCACTGCAGCAATTTTATCTGATTAAAAATAAAATTTTTTCAGTCGACGGGCATTAGTTGGCCAGGTTGTTTTTATCTAAAGATATCTGATGTTTTGATCGGTCATCCTGTAGTGAAAAGCCACACCACACATTCATTTTTAGAATAATGGACTTGAGCGAGATGCAGCACGGGTAAGTCAAAAAGCGTTTGCTTGCTATAAGTACGACAGATCAATTGAATTCCAAACGATCGAAAAGCTACCCTGGACCGCCTTGCGTGCCAGCCCATGATAGCGTGAGGCAAATTTTATCAAAACTTTTTTAGTAGCGAAACAATGATTAATGGCCAAACAAAAAAACTCATTACCAAAAGCAATGAAAATAATATATCTAGACTATTTGTATTATTCTTGCCAATATTTCTAGACCCTTTAATTCTCAGTCTAAATTCTCTTTTGTTATATTTCCAGGAAGCTAAATTTAAAATATTATATAAGCATGTTATAAATATGGGTAGGGATAATAAACCAAAATTCAGGTATTGGTATTTTGATTTATCGAAGAATGAGAAATATACGATTAACGAAAAAAGGGACACTACTACAAAATATAGTTGCATTTTAATTTGCATCCCATTGTCTATCAAATTTACAATTAAAAAGCTATAACTTATTCCAAAAAACAAAATACCAGTGTCTATATAATTCATGTTATGGTAGTATTCAGGTTTTGTTAGCGTCAGGTAAACTTACAGCTAACTTGCAAATATCACTTCACCAGATTGAACATTTTATGTTCGAAATCCGTTGTTACAACTGTTTATCATGACAGGTTATAGTTGGAAACCGGTTCATATTTAACAATGGCATTTTTCAGTGTAAAACGTAACTGCTCAGTTACCTTATGTATCCTTGCAATCGATATGAATGCCGGAGACTGCTACACCTGCCAGTTTTTATAAAGTTCAAATCCTCTCATAAATTCATTGATCTCTGATTTTACTGACAAAGCTTTTTGCTCATTGTCGACATCGGTGATAATCGTATCAATCCAGTCAACAATTTGTTCCATGTGGTTTTCCTTCAGGCCCCGTGTTGTAAGTGCAGGTACGCCGACGCGAATACCGGACGTGACAAAAGGAGATTTGTCATCGTAAGGTACCATGTTTTTATTGAGTGTAATATCAGCTTTCACCAATGCGTTCTCGGCTTTTTTGCCGGTTACGTTTTTGTTGCGCAGGTCAATTAATAACAGATGATTGTCGGTGCCGCCTGAAACGATATCGTAATTTTTAGCCTGAAAGGCCCTTTCCATCGCTTTGGCGTTGGCCAGTATCTGGGTGGTATAGATCATAAATTCATCTTGCATGATTTCATGAAAAGCAACAGCCTTGGCAGCGATCACATGTTCGAGCGGGCCGCCTTGAGTACCTGGAAATACCGCCAGGTTAATCAGATCACTCATCATTTTCAAATTTCCTTTTGGATCTAATATACCCAAGGTATTTTCAAAATCATGCTTCATTAAAATAATGCCACCACGTGGTCCACGCAGGGTTTTGTGCGTAGTGGAAGTTACAAAATGACAGTATTCAAAAGGGGAGCGCAGATGCCCTTTGGCAATCAAACCTGCAGGGTGCGACATATCACATAATACGAATGCGCCTACTGCGTCTGCAATGGCACGGATACGTGGATAATCCCAGTCGCGGCTATAGGCCGAAGCGCCGCAAATAATGAGTTTTGGTTTATGTTCGTGCGCCTGGGCTTCCATCATATCATAATCTACCAGACCATCTTCTTTTTTTACGGAATAAAAATGCGATTCATACAGTTTACCCGAAAAATTAACCGGTGATCCGTGTGTCAGATGACCACCCATACTCAGATCGAGACCAAGTATCTTGTCGCCCGGCTTCAAAATAGCCAGCATGAGTGCAGCGTTGGCCTGAGCACCGGAATGAGGTTGCACGTTGGCGAATGCGACATTAAAAATATGTTTTGCGCGGTCGATCGCCAGTTGTTCGCTTTTATCAACCACCTCGCAACCGCCATAATAACGCTTGCCGGGATATCCTTCAGCATATTTATTGGTCATGATATTACCCATAGCGCGCATCACCTGCTCGCTGGTAAAATTTTCAGATGCAATCAGTTCAAGTCCCATGTGCTGGCGATTATACTCTTCCTGTATCAGGTCAAATATTTCCTGGTCGAATGTCATATTATTTGTTTTGTATATTTAGCCGTTAAAGATAAATGATATAAATTTGAATTTTGAACAAATTAGCTAAACTGAATTTTTTGTCGCGGCATTTATTGATTGACATTAATCAATGCAGGATCAGGTTGTTCTCAGCAGGTTTGTTTGTGTACACTGTAAATTTTTTAATACATGAAAGTTATTATACCGGTTGCCGGTGCCGGCGCCAAGTTGCGACCGCATACTTATACACAGCCAAAGCCGCTGATACCCTTAGCCGGCAAAACGATCCTCAGTTTCATTATTGATCAGTTTGTTGAAAACGGGCAAACAAATTTCATCTTTATCATTGGTTATCTGGGCGAAAAAATCAAGAATTATGTCCTTGAAAAGTATCCTGATATTCATGCAGAATTTGTCGTGCAGAATGAGCGTTCAGGAACCGGGCACGCTGTGTATCTGGCCAAAGAATTTGTTGACGAGAATGAAGAAATCATGATCGTGTACGGCGATACCATTTGCGACTACCGGCTGAGTGAGGTGATCGGATCAGAGCATTCGCTGGTAGGGGTAAAAAAAGTAGATGCACCACAGCATTTTGGGGTGGCTGAACTCACACATGATGGTTGGGTCAAAAACCTGGTGGAAAAGCCAACGATCCCTAAAACGAATCTGGCCCTGGTAGGTATTTATAAAATCATAGAAAGCGCGTTGCTGTTCCGAACAGTTGAAAATGATTATCTGCGTTCGGAAAATCAAGCTGAATTCCATCTGACCAATGTGATCAATTCGATGGTGCATAATGGAATTCATATCGGCACATTTCAGGTGGCTAACTGGTTTGACTGCGGCAAAAAGGAAAACCTGCTCGAAACCAATGCGATCTTGCTGAATAAAGTTGAATTTGCTTCGGAGGAAATACCTTTTTTTGACAATACCATCGTCATTCACCCGGTGAGTATTGCGGAAGGTTGTACCATTGAAAATTCTATTATCGGACCCAATGTAACTATCGGAGAAAAGGCTGTAGTACGGAACTCTATCTTAAGAGATTCCATTATCGGCTCCTACTCCGTTCTTGAAAAAGTAGTGTTGCACAACTCGCTGATCGGCAGTGATGCCATGATAGCGGGAGCCAGTCAGAGCCTGAATATTGGCGACAATACGGAGATCGATCTCAGCAAATAGAAATTTATGTATGATAGGGTTGTATTGCAGGAACGGCCCCTTTTCAAAAAATATTAAACATCCTGTAAACGAGTATTAAAACATACCAATTCCAATGCAGCATTTTGGCAAGTTATCAGCAGACCGGCAATCATTTGAAAACAGAATCACTGAACTTTTTCACATTCGCTATCCTATCATACAAGCTGGAATGATCTGGGCATCGGGATGGAAACTGGCTTCAGCAGTCAGCAATGCCGGCGGGCTGGGACTGATCGGTGCGGGCAGTATGTACCCTGAAGTGCTTGAAGAACATCTGATTAAATGCAGACAGGCCTGCAGTCAGCCTTTCGGGGTTAATTTGCCCCTGCTTTATCCGGATATCAATAAGCAGATCGACCTTATCATTAAGTATCAGGTGCCGGTTGTTTTTACCTCGGCCGGTAGCCCCAAAACATGGACGAAAACTCTCAAAGATCAGGGTATTACAGTAGTACATGTGGTATCGTCTGCCAGATTTGCTATAAAATGTGAGGACGCCGGTGTTGATGCTGTGGTTGCGGAAGGGTTTGAGGCGGGCGGTCATAATGGCCGCGAAGAAACCACCACCTTATGTCTGATACCCGCCGTGCGTAAAAGTATTAACATTCCACTGATAGCGGCCGGCGGCATTGCTGATGCAAGGGGTATGCTGGCTACCATGGTACTGGGTGCCGAAGCAGTGCAGATCGGTTCCAGGTTTGTTTGCACACCTGAGGCTTCGAGCCATATTAATTTCAAAAACCGCATTGCGGCTTCCAATGAAGGAGATACCGAGCTTGTGCTGAAAAAGCTGACACCGGTGCGTCTGTTAAAGAATGAATTTTATGAAGCCGTGAAAGCCGCAGAAAATGAATGTGCGGATACCGCTGCATTAAATGAGCTGCTGGGCAGGGCAAGGGCCAAGTTAGGCATGTTTGAGGGAGATCTGGTAAACGGAGAACTTGAAATCGGGCAGATTTCGTCTGTGATAGACAATATCATACCTGCAAAAGACGTTGTACAGGGCATTTGGAATGAATTTAACACCCTATTACATGGGATTGGCCGCATATCCTGACAATATTTTATTATTTTTGAATCTTTAATTTTATGAAGAAACTTCTTTTAACGCTACTTTTTTTGCTTCCCTTTATAGCTTTTGCTCAGGTCGGAAATACCGGCAGTAACGAAAATCAGGGAAACAGTCAGAATAATAATCAGAATAGCGGACAGCCGAACAGTCAGAATAACAATGCAAACCCGTACAGTAACCCATACCAAAGTAATCCATACGATAGAAACCCCTATGTAGATCAGAACCAGCAAAATAATGGAAACTTTTTTGACAAAGGCAAAAATCAAAAGCAGGGAAACCAGAGCAATAAAAGTCAGACAAATACCAACGAGAATAATCAAAACAATCCTGATCGGAATCCGCTGAATTTTCAGGATATGAACAACACAAATGCGCAGGATCAGGCCTTGCGCGAACTGTATAAGAATGATCCTGAATACCTGAAATATCTGGAAACCAACAGGCAGAATGCGGAGGTGAAGTATATGGATGTGGATAGCTCTGACAAGGAAATGCGTAAAGTATATGGGGCTGATTTTTTTAATAATAATTCGTTCGATTTGTCCGATAAGGCGCCTTCAGCTCCACCGCTTGATTACAGATTAGGGCCGGGTGACGAACTGATCGTAGCACTCTGGAATGCCGGTGAATTGCAAAAAAGTTATACCATCGCCAAGGATGGCTCGATCTTTCCGCAGTTAGTAGGTAAAATTTACGTGCAGGGGCTTACCCTTGATGCGGCCTCTAAACTGATCGCCACGAAGTTCAGAAAGGTGGTGCCGGAAAATACCTCGGTTGATGTGCAACTAGGTAAATCGCGTACCATCCGGGTAACCATTGTAGGTGAAGTGAAGAAACCGGGTACCTATACCATTTCTGCTTTTAATACTGCGCTCTACGCTTTGTACCGGGCAGGTGGTATTACAGATATTGGCAGCCTGAGGCAAATACAGATCAACCGGGACGGCCGAACGGTCGATGAAATAGATCTGTATAAATATCTGGAGAAAAATGCTCAAACCACTGAAATTTATCTGGAAGACAATGATTTTATTAAAGTCGGTATTTATGATAAAAAAGTAAACGCTGCAGGCGAATTTAAGCGTCCCATGTATTATCAGTTACGTGAAGAAGAAACCTTGTATGATCTGGTGCAACTGGCGGGCGGACCGAAGTTTAATGCACGTAATTCAATGATTCAAATAAAAACTGTAGGAAATGAAGAGGAGCGCTTAATTAACCTGGACGGTAAAAAATATATTGATGCCGTAGGCACTGCTGATCTGGTACTAAAAGACGGGGATGTGATAACCCTCAAACCTATTAATGAAGGTTTGAAGAATACCGTAAAAATTGAAGGTGGTGTGAATTATCCGGATGATTATGAAGTGAAAGCCGGTGAAAAGCTTTCAAAATTACTTGAACGGGCCGGGGGCATATCTGCAAATGCCTATCTTCCACGTGCCTATATATTTCGGGGATCTAATAACCTGGAGTCTGATGCCATCAAGGTGGATATCTCCGAATTAGATAAGAATGGGGATATTCCATTGTTTAGCGGTGACCGGGTTAAAATTTTATCTCAAAAGGATTTTGAACAACAATATCAAATTGAAGTGATAGGTTATGTTAGAAAGCCTGGCAAAGTAATTTACTATAAAAATTTGAAGTTAAAGGATGCCTTGTTGCTTTCAGGAGGCTTACGACTGGATGCTGAAAATGGCAGACTTGAAATTTCAAATATTGTAGATTCCGTGAATAATTATAATATCCGTACAAACGGATCCTCTGTAAAAATTGTTTCCATTAACTCAAACCTGCAATTAGATGAAGAGTCAGACAATATAATCCTAAAGCCCTTAGACAGGGTTTATGTAAGGAGGAAGTCAGAATTTTTGACACAGGAAAGGGTAACTATTTTAGGTGAGGTGGCCTATCCGGGCGAATATGTACTGGTAGATAAAAATGAAAAATTGTCGTCCCTTGTTAAAAGAAGCGGCGGTATTAACAGCACTGCTTTTTCTGAAGGTTCTAAATTAATCAGAAACAGGGTGGGGCCTGTTGTGATCGATTTGCCGGGCGCAATGCAAAAGATTGGTGGTAAGCAGGATATCATTTTAAGAGATAGCGATGTAATCATCATTCCTCCTGTCAATGATATTGTTTCGGTGCGTGGTGAGGTGCAGCAGCCGGTGAATATTAAATATGATAAGGATAATTCAGCCATTACCTACTACATCAATTCTGCAGGTGGATATGGCGACCGCCCCTGGAGAAGCCGGGTAAATGTGAAATATCTGAATGGACGGATCAAGAATACAAAGAATTTCCTCTTCTTTCACTTTTATCCAAAAGTAAAACCAGGCTCTCTGGTTACAGTGCCCCGTAAACCGGAGAAAGAAAATAAAACTAAATTTTCTGAACTATTTACATATTCGTTATCAGCGATCACAACATTGGCAACCTTGCTGGTATTGTCTAAATCCCTCTCTAAATAAATTCACTCATAATTCAATAAAGTGGCAAATACTTTACAGATCATTCAGGAGTTTGGAAAGAAATTGAAATCAAATATCATTTTCGTTTCTGTCACCTCACTCATCCTGGCAAGCGTAGTTTTTTTTCTGGCACGAACTCAAAAAGGTACCTATGCAACTTATTCAAAAATATTTCCTTTATCTATTAATAAGGCAAATGGCAGCAGTCCGATGGATGCGATCAAATCACAATTTGGTATTTCAGACAAGACTGATTATGATAAAATTTATAATGTAAATGAACTGGTTAACAGCCGTACCATTTCCCGCAAAATTGTGTCGGCAAAGACGAATAACAAAAAGTATAAAAATCTGGCTCAATGGATCTTTAATGATTATAATACCGGGTTACCTATCTGGGGAACTAAGATTAAACTAAAGCAAAATGACAGCAACGCGCTGATCTACAAAGCAGCTTCGCTGTTTACACAGGCCACCAATATCAATGTAGATATCAAAACAGGATTTACTCGCATTGCCACTACTTTTCACGACAAAAATCTCAGCAAAGAAGTGAATGAAACAATCTTAGAAGCACTGTCGAGTTATTATATCGGACTGGTAACCGAAAAGCCCCGCTCAGACCTCGTTAAGATCCGCATTATGCGTGATTCGCTGAAAGATGAATTATATGCTGTGGAGCGAGCGATTGCCGGTTTTCAGGATGCGAATCAGCTCTCTGTAAAATATGAAGTGAATATCCCGCAGTCAAAATTATTGCGTACCAGAGTAGAGATCGAGCAACTCTACGCTGTAACAGTAACCGCCTTTCAAAATGCAAAGTTCAAATTGTTATCTGAAAGCCCTATTTTTCAAGTGCTTGATTATCCCGGTGAACCCTATAATTATTCAAAGCCATCGTCCAAAAAAGCAGCTATCATTACCTTCGCAATTTGCTTTTTTCTGCTGAGTCTTTTTGTATGCAGAAAGATATTCGGCCGGATTATCATTGAAGAACTCAGCAAGGTTTAACTGTAACGAATCCACTTGAAAACTTCTTTCCAGGTTGGTTTTTTGCCATACAACAAAATACCCGTGCGGTATATTTTAGCGCTTAGCCAGGTCATAAATATAAAACCCGCCACAAGGAGTACCATCGAAAGAATCAACTGCCAGGCAGGCACGCCATAAGGAATGCGGGCCAGCATCACGATCGGAGACGTTAAAGGGAACAAACTGCCAAATACGGAAAGCGAACTATTCGGATCCTTTACTGAAGTGGCCATGATCATAAAACCTAAAATGATAGGCATGGTTACCGGAATGGTCAGTTGCTGAGCCTCCTGAGGGTCTTCGTTTACAAGACTGCCTACAGCCGCAAACATAGAAGCATACAGGAAATATCCTCCCAGGAAATAAAATAAAAAACTCGCAAAGATCAGTCCCCAGTTCTGATTCATAAAGGCTTTAATTACACCCATATTTTCCGGATTAGACAGTCCGCTCATGGAATTTTGCATGTCTGCTGGCACATTAACCCCACTATGCAATACTTCTGTCAACCCGGGTATAAATAATGGCAGCAGCAGTTGTAATAGCAACATCAGCATGATCCACATCATGAACTGTGTAAGTCCTACCAGGGCAATACCGATAATTTTTCCCATCATCAGTTGAAATGGCTTCACGCTGCTGATGATAACCTCTGCAATCCGATTTGTTTTTTCTTCCATTACACCCCGCATCACACCGGCCCCGTATATGAAAATTACCAGATAAATCAGAAAGCCCATGGCGTAGCCAATGCTGGAGGCTATTTCAGAATTGGTTTCCTTATTATCTTTCAGGTCAAAGCTCTTGATCTGTATCACACTGTTTTGAATGCTGTCGATTTGCATTTTATCAATCCCCGCATCCTGCAATTGCTTGGCCTGAAAAATATTATCTAACTGATCATTGATAAAGCTCTTGGCACTTAAACTCACGCCGCCTTCTTTAAAAAGATGGATACTGTCTGGCTTATTGTCGGCAAAGGGGTAGATATGCAAATAAATATCAGCCTTATTTCTTTCGAGGATCCCCTTATTTTCTTCACCGCTGCGCAAATGATCATAAACAAGTGTGTATGATTTCTGAACGGTATCGAGTTTGTTGATAAAAACCCCTGACTCATCGTTAATCACAATCGTTTGTTTTTGTTCGCTTTTGATGGCCATGTAAACAAACAAGGAAAACAAGCCGAACATCATGATCGGTATGAGCAAGGTAGTAACGATAAACGATTTTTTTCTTACCCGGGTAATATATTCCCTGCGTATGATGAGCCAGATTTTATTCATGTTCAATGCCTTTTTTTATTTTGTAAATTGTCTTGACGCAGTACTGCCTTCAACTTGCTGTATAAAGATCTCGCTGAGGGCCGGCAGTATTTCCTGAAATGTTTGTATGTGGTAATTCTGTTGCAGACAATGGTTCAGCAGCGCTTTAGATGCTGCCTGGTCGGCAAACTGAAAAATATATTCGAAGTTGTGTTGCGAGATCAACCCATTATCATAACCCTGCAATGCCCGGTCTATGATCAGCCTGTACTGATTGTGTTTAAACTGATTTCTGATGTCGGTTACATTACCTTGCAGAATGACTTTGCCCTGATTGATGAGCGCAATTTCTTCGCAGATCTCTTCTACCTGCTCCATCCGGTGTGTAGAGAATAATATAGTTGTACCGGCTTTGGCCAGATTATAAATTTCCTGTTTGATAATTTCACTGTTCACCGGATCCAGGCCGCTGAAGGGCTCATCTAATATCAGCAGCTTAGGCTCATGCAAAACAGTCGTTACAAACTGAAGTTTCTGTGACATGCCTTTACTCAGATCCTCTACTTTTTTATTCCACCAGCTATGCATATCCATTTTCTGAAACCAGTAATTGATTTTCTGCATCGCCTCTATTTTCTTCATGCCTTTGAGCTGTGCGAGATACAGCGTCTGCTCGCCGATCTTCATCTTTTTGTATAAGCCTCTTTCTTCGGGCATATATCCGATATAACGGCTATGCTGGTTCGCATCAAACGACGCTCCGTCAAACAAGATCTGCCCTTCATCGGGTATCGTAATTCCGGTTACCATGCGTAACAGGCTCGATTTGCCGGCTCCGTTCGGACCTAAAATGCCATAGATTGTTCCTTTTTTAATATGCAGACTGACGTCATCAACGGCTTTCTGATTAGCATAATACTTCTTGAGATTTTGTAGCTGTAGCATTTGAATCTGGGCTGTTAAACCGCTAAATTAGCTTTTTTACAAATGGCAGGATTTTATTTTTTTACGGGTGGTCTTTATCAGTGATAAATTCTATTGATAGTGGATGAATGCCTTTTTTGTTCTATTTTTGGTCAAACGCTGCTTTATGAAAACCCTTATTATTACCCGCCATGCGAAATCTGACTGGGGTAATTTGTCAATGAACGACTACGACAGACCCCTCAATGACAGAGGGTTGCGGGATGCACCTGTGATGGGTAAAAGACTTTTTGAAAGAAGCCTGCCACTTGATGTGATCGTATCCAGCACTGCCAAACGTGCGGAACAAACAGCCCTGCTGATTGCACGTGAAAACAGGATTGAACCCATGCAGATTATGTGGACCAGGCAGCTATATCATGCGCCATCCACTGCTATCGTGCAGCAGATCGAAGCATTAGATGATCAGTTTGATACGGCAATGATCGTGTGCCACAATCCCGGTATCACGCATTTTGTCAATTTGCAGGGTGTATTTATAACAGACAACGTGCCTACCTGTGGCATGACGGCATTTGAAATAGATACCGATAACTGGCTGCATTTTGATGTAGCTGCTAAGCGCTTGCTCTTTCACGACTTTCCCAAAAAGATCTGATAGCTATGCTGTAATCAGCGCATATTTCTGATAAGTGTATTTCATTTCAATCAGCGCAAATTGCAGACCTTTATATCCATCCAGCAAGCCCAGCCTGAATAGATAATTTTTGATAAAGCCAAACAGGGCACTTACGTACTTTTTATAGAATGGGTAACGAATTCCCAGTGCTATTTTCTGCTGTGCAAACAAGCGGGCATAATGTTCGGTGCGTACCTGATGCTCTTCAATACTGTAGTATGAATAATGCCACAGAACGCCCTGCAGTTTCCGGATGTTCACTCCCGTATTAAAGGCTATATCTTCGTGCACGGCCTGCTCATTCCAGCAGGCATTTTTTTTGTTAAATAAACGAAGGCGGTATTCATGGCCAACTGAACCAAAATGCAAAACCTTTCCACAGTACACCAATTTTCTTTTGATGCGGTAAGCTGTATTTTCAGCAGGTGTTTTCGAAAAAAGTGTACGCAGCGAACCGCGCAATTCAGCACTGATTTCTTCATCAGCATCCAGACTGAGTACCCAGTCAAATTTACTACAGGCATTCGCCTTAGTTTTGGTTTTTGCGTACCCTTCCCACTGCACGCTCCTGACCTGCGCGCCCATATCAGTTGCGAGCTGGATGGTTTGATCGGTACTGCCGCTGTCAGTAACCTGTATATCATTTGTGAGGCTATTGAGGGATGCAACACAACGAACAATATTCCGCTCTTCATTTTTGGTCAGTATGATAATCGAAACAGGCAGCATGGGGCAAAGCTAATATTTTTATAAGAACGACCGGTACAAAGCCATTGTTTGCGCCGCAATTTTTTCTTTCGTAAAATTTTTCGCATGCAGCAAACCATTTTCTGCAAGTTGAAAACATAACTTTTCGTCGTGCAGCAATTGTTCCATGGCATGTGCAATTGCGTGTTCGTCGTGAGGATTGATATATAAAGCGCCACCACCACCGGCCTCCGGCAGACTGCTGAACTCGCCCGTGATTACCGGAATGCCGCTGCTAATGGCTTCCAATACCGGAATGCCAAACCCTTCAAACAAGGATGGGTAGATCAATGCCTTGGCCTGCTGAAAAATGGCAGGAAAATCGTTTCCGCTTTTGTAATCGATGTGCGCTGCATGGGCATGTTCATTCAGAAACAAGACTCTGGAACTGAGACCATGACTATGAATAAAATTTTTTACCTGTTTTTCGTATTCCCCGCCTCCACGGCCGATCACCAGCAGCGGGATGGTTTCGCGCATTAAGGTCATCGCCTGACATATTTTCAATAAGCCTTTCCGTTCTATGATCGAACCAACAGAAAGAAAAAACTGTTCCGGCAACTGATAACGACTTTTCACAGTCAGCAGTTCATCGGCATTCTTTTTAATTAAAAAGTCTTCATGGCAACTCTGATAAGTGACTGTTATTTTATCGGCAGGAATTTTATACAGATCGATCAGATCCTGTTTCGTTTGCACCGACATCGCTGCAATACCATCAGCGACCTGACAGGCCCTGATGGTTTTTTTTCTGCTGATGATCACATCCGCGCGCTTATATTGCTCCGGATATCTTTCATAGATCAGATCATGTACGCTCACAATTTTTGCCAGCGGCAGTTTTTCGAGGCCATGAGGCAGTTCTGCACTTAAACCATGAAATATATCCATCTTTTGCGAAGCAATATCATGGGTCATGGCTTTGCTTCGCCAGTATGCTTTGAATTGTTTATGCAAAAAGTGCTGTGGTGTGTGCACTGTAACGTTGCTGTACTGATTGCTGTCAAAAAGTGCTGTCTGTTTTGGCGCAAATAAATGATAATGGTTTTGCGGTTCAAAGCGGCTTAAAGCATCCACAAGATTGCGGGCATAGTTACCCAGTCCGGTTACATTTTGAAAGATTCTTTTGGCCTCAAACCCTATTTGCATAATTGTAAAAGTAATGTGCCTGAAGGAATAACGCTTTCGTTTGAAGATAAAAAAATATTTTAGCTTGTTGAACTTTTAGTCCGTTGAAGTGTATAAGTAGGGATTGATTTAAATAAACAGGCTAAAACCTGTTGGTTTGGTTCAGCAAAAGTTACCGAGTGCGCACTCCAATGATACTAAAAAGATTAAATAAAATAAAAAAAAATAAAAAGTAATATGAAAAAAATAATGATAAGTGTTCTGCTGCTCATCTGTGCCTATAGTGCAATATCGCAGCAGGCTGAACAAATTCCATCTTATGCGAGCGACCAACGCGATATGTCATGGTATAAACAGCAACTCAGTGCATGGCAGAATGCGGTTGAAAAAAATAAGAAAGATGCCAACGCCTGGTACAACCTGTTTAAGGTAAGCAGAATTATCGCCATGCACGAGTTTGAACATAAAAGCCCTGACCTGGAAAAGGAGCAATCAATCGATGTATTGCTGCAGGATATGGAGAAGTGGATACCCAATACGTATGAGTATAATTTCTGCAAATGGCAGCAGGGGGGTAACAATATGAAGTACTATCCTTACCTGCAAAAGGCCATCGCTATAGACCCTGACCGTAAGGAGCATATCGATTATATGATTAATATCGGTGAAATGGAAAGAAACCTGAAGCAGCGTCATGAGTATTCACTTAAAAAGATGTCCAGTGGCCAGATGTCTGCCGGCATGCTTTATTACAATTATAATGTACTGGCGGGGCTTGAACGGAACGCCATTTTGCTCACCGCAGGAGATAACGATACCTATCCGGCCTGGGCCCTGCAGGCAAAAGGGTTCCGGAAGGACGTGAAAGTGGTAAACCTTTATTTGCTGCAAATCAAAGAATACCGGGAGAAATTATTTGCAGAACTGGGCATCAAAAATGGCATTGTTGAAGAATCATCTGAAAATGATTTTTACAAAAACAAACTGCTGCCGCTTCTAAATGGAAACAGTAATAACTATCCTCTGTGTATTGCACTGACCTCGGCCGGCTGTAATAATTATATGAATAATTTTGCGCAAAACCTTTATCTGACCGGTCTGTCCTATTCGTATAAAAGCAGTTCTTTTGACAATATTGCTTCTTTGAAAAAGAATGTGGAACAACTATATGCACTCGATTATCTCGACAAGGCATTTTATGAAG
>JADYYU010000010.1 GCA_020853515.1 Chitinophagaceae bacterium
GGGCAGGAGCGGAGCCAAACGGGCAGGAATGATCATTGTATCAAAATGTCCTGAAAATTTATCTTCACAGCAGAGAGATCAGGT
This sequence comes from Chitinophagaceae bacterium, assembly GCA_020853515.1. Lineage (GTDB taxonomy): Bacteria > Bacteroidota > Bacteroidia > Chitinophagales > Chitinophagaceae > OLB11. Next base: position 85 of record JADYYU010000010.1, read on the forward strand.
AATAAAAGAAATTAATCCTTTAGCCCATCAGCACGTCTATTTTACTACCATTCGTTATAAAAATATTTATCCGCTGACAGGCCTTCGAAAAGATATTAACCGGGATACTAAAATTATTTTGGTGACGGGAATTGCAAATGCATTACCTTTGCTGCAGCATTTGAAAAAATCGTTTGCAGAAGTCTATCAACTTGAATATAAAGATCATCATTATTACACCTACGATGATGTAAATGAAATGAGGGATGCCTACCTCCATATTGAAGGCGAAAATAAAATATTAATTACCACTGAAAAAGATGCATCAAGACTGATGCTGTTGCAAGACAAAATCATAGAATATCAGCTCCCGTTTTACGCGCAGGCCATCAGCATTGATTTTCTTTTTAACGAAACAGAAAAATTCAATCAGCAGATTATGTCCTTTGTACAAGAAATCATTCCGCCAGCTCCGGCAGAAGAAAGTATCGAAATTTAAAACCCATTATAAAATAACATCAACCATCGGCCGGCCGGCAAAATTGCCTGGTCTGCCCTGAAATCAATTAACAACATGAAAAACAAAAAAAGCGGCGCAAGCAAAAGAAGAACGCCCAAAGAAAATATCAACCCCAACAGAAAAAGTAACCGCGTGTATGCCCCGGCCGTGAGTGGTAAAATTGAGATCACGCCACAGGGCATGGGCTATGTAGTAGTGCCCGGCGTTGACATTGACATTAAAGTAAAACGTGAAAACATTCGAAATGCGATGCATGGCGATACTGTAGAAGTCGTGATTATTAAACAAGGGAAGCCTGGTCAAAAATCGGAAGGTCTGGTGCAAAAAATAGTCAAAAGAGGACAAAGTGAAATGATCGGTACCGTAGAGCTTAGCATGAACTTTGCCTTCGTAGTACCCGATAACCGCTCCTTTACAAAAGACATTTTTATTAATGAAAAAAACAGCAAAGGACTCAAAAAAGGCGATCGGGTAGTCGTGAAAATCATTGACTGGAATGAAGGCAGAAAAAATCCTGAAGGAGAAATAGAAGCGATACTAACCGATCACAAAGTGAATGAAATCGCCATGAAGGAAATTTTACTGCAGCAGGGATTTACCCTTGAATTTCCGAAAGAAGTGATGGAGGAACTGCAGCAGGTACAGCAGGAAATTACTGCAATAGATATTGCCGAACGAAAAGATCTGCGTGACATTTTTACCATCACCATTGATCCGCATGATGCCAAAGATTTTGACGATGCCATCTCTTATCAAAAACTTGAAAACGGACTACATCAGGTGGGTGTTCATATTGCCGATGTAGGTCATTATGTACTTCCGGGTTCTGCCCTTGATAAAGAGGCCTTTCAAAGGGCAACCTCCGTGTATTTACCTGACCGTGTATTGCCGATGTTACCGGAGAAAATATCAAATGAATTGTGCTCGCTGCGGCCGCATGAAGATAAGCTGACATTTTCTGTTCTTTTTGATCTGACAGACACCGGCCTGGTGAAATCGCACTGGATTGGCAAAACCGTTATCCATTCTGACAGGCGTTTTACGTATGAAGAAGTGCAGGACATCATCGAAACCGGAAAAGGTGATCATCAGGAGGTGGTGTTGCTCTTAAACAATATGTCACAAAGTATCAGAAAAGAGAAATTTAAAAAGGGAGCCATCAACTTTACAACCGAAGAAGCAAGATTTATTTTAGATGAACATGGCGTACCTGAATCGGTTGTAGTTAAAGAAAGTAAAGAATCTCACCAATTGATCGAAGAACTGATGTTGCTCGCAAACCGCACGATTGCAGAATTTGTGGCTAAACAACGATTTAAAGGGCAGGCCATTCCGTTCCCTTATCGCATCCATGATTCACCCAACCTCGAACGATTGGAACCATTTACCATCTTTGCCGCCAAATTTGGTTACCAGTTCGACCTGAGCAGTCCCGAAAGCATAGCACGCTCGTTTAACCAGATGCTGTCATCAACGGATCAAAATCCCGAACATCATATACTGCACATGCTGGGTATACGTACCATGGCCAAGGCTGTGTATTCAACTGAAAACATCGGCCACTACGGCTTGGCCTTTGAGTATTATTGCCATTTCACTTCACCCATCCGACGATATCCGGATGTGCTGGTACATCGTGTGTTATTGCAGTGTTTACAGAAAAAAATAGTACCCGTACAGGAAATGGAGGCGCAGTGCGTGCATTGCAGCGATCGCGAACGCAAAGCAATGGATGCAGAACGTGATGCCACCAAATATAAACAGGTGGAATTTATGCAAAAATATATTGGTGATGAATTTGATGCCGTTATCAGTGGTGTATCCGCATTTGGATTTTGGGCACAAACTGTACAGCAACGTTGCGAAGGTTTTATATCCATTTTAAATCTGCCTCAAACGGATGAGTACAAACACATCGAAGAAGAATATGCTATAGTAGGGAAAAGAA
>JADYYU010000011.1 GCA_020853515.1 Chitinophagaceae bacterium
GGACTTTTCCAGCCGCTGGCCCAGGTAAATGGATTTTGAAGATTTAACTTTACTGCGTTAATTTGTAAAAGTTTTTCTGCTACTGCAAATGCTCTGTTCATGGTAGCGCAAACCTACTTTAAGATTAAATAAAAAACAAATGTATCTGTCGTATGATCAAGATCCTGTTTAATGATAAAAAGATAATGCTAACGGATGATTATGCCACTTTTCAGCAATCGCATCCGCTCAGCAATGCCCATCTGATATTTGATTGCAACCGCGATAAATTGCTTCGTTGTATTGATACACTGATGATTTCCGAATTGCAGCACGTTTTGATCGTAGGGCCGGTGAATGAGAGTTTAGACACCCTTAAATCTACTTTTACGCTGATAACGGCAGGTGGTGGGGTGGTGCAAAATCAAAAAAATGATTTCTTATTTATATACCGGAGGGGCAAATGGGATTTGCCAAAAGGAAAGGCGGAAGAGGGCGAAGTGATCGAAGACTGTGCGTTGCGGGAGGTTATGGAAGAAACAGGCGTCAGACAACTTGAAATGATCAGGCCGCTTTGCACAACCTATCATTTATATTTTGATCATGAATTTATATTCAAGGAAACGTTCTGGTTTTTAATGAAAAGCAATGACCGTTTGTTGCGACCGCAAGCTGCAGAGGGCATTTCAAAGGCGTTGTGGGTCAACGGCAAAAACATAGGGAAACAACTGCAGAATACTTACGAGTCGATCCGGGATATTTTTGACCTCGTTTTAAGGCAGGCATAAAAAAAGCCCCTTCTTACGAAGGGACTAATTGAAAAAGTCACATAAATAACCTACTTGAAACAAAGATAAATACACATATTGAATTTCCAAATTATTTTTCATATTTTTTTTTTATTTATTTTGTAAATGTCGGATATTTAAGCTGTACAGCCGGTTTTTGCCATTCTTTGATTGGAATGGAATGGAGTGCCTGCTGTGTAAGAGCAGTCCGTCATCTTGCCTGAACCGGGTACGTGATGATGCCGATCTTTAACGGGTAGCCGCATTGGAATTGTTGCGCACTCTGAAATAACTGATTGATTTTTAGAAAATCGAATTAAATTTGCACACCTTAAAGAAAAAAAGACAATGGGAAGAATATTTGAAGTCAGGAAATCCGCCATGTTTGCCAGATGGGATAAGATGGCGAAAAATTTTACACGTATCGGTAAAGAGATCGCGATTGCAGTGAAAGCTGGCGGTGGTGATCCTACTACCAATGCGGCACTGCGCAGATGTTTTGCAAATGCCAAAGCATGTAATATGCCCAAAGATCGTGTGGAAGCCGCTATCAAAAGGGCCATGGGGAAAGATCTGGTAAATTATGAAGAACTGGTTTATGAAGGTTTTGCGCCACATGGTGTGGCCATTGTTGTAGAATCAGCCACTGACAATGGCACTCGAACTGTTGCCAATGTGAGGGCTATTTTTAATAAGGGGGGCGGTGTAATGGGTAACAGTGGTTCGGTAGCTTTTATGTTTAACCGGATGGGAGAATTTAAAATCAAAAATGAAAATATTGATCTTGAAGAATTAGAACTGGAAGGCATCGACTATGGAATGGAAGAAATCGGAGAGGATACAGAAGGCAATATTATTATCAGAACCAGTTTTAATGACTTTGGCAACATGAGTGATTTTCTGGAAAAGAAAGGCATTCCTATTACACTCGCTGAATTAACCCGCATCCCAACCACAACCGTTGAGTTAAATGAAGAACAGGCCAAAGAAGTGCTTGAACTCGTTGATAAAATTGAGCAGGACGAAGATGTTCAAAAGGTGTATCACAACCTGAAGTAAACCCGCGCATAAATTATCCGGTAGCAAAGCGATTTATAAATCCGATACTGCCAGCCAGTCTTTGCTGTTCACTGCCTTCTAAAATGAGAAAGGGTTTACCGGTTTCTGCAATTATTTCGCAATACAATTTAAAAAAGTAGCTCCGCATTTCGGTTGCCGGATGTTCGCGCAATGGATCATCCTGCCAGGGAAAATCAGGCGCAGTGATCAGATAGGCATCATAGTGTCGCCGATGAATTTCATTTAATATAAAAGGCTCACATCGCTGATATTTGTGCTCGCTCCAGATTTTAATGACATGCAGGTCAGTGTCGCAAAAAAGAAATTGTCTGGCAAGGGGAAGCAGGTGGTCTTCAGCGGCAATTTGCCCTTTGGCTATCTGCAGCAAGTGCTCATATTCGTAAGGTTGCTTCAAATTTGTTAAAAATTGCCGGGCATATTCCGGCACCCATACCGTACGGTAATGTTCGGACAACTGTTCACACAACGTTGATTTGCCGGTACTTTCGCCTCCGATCACTACTATTTTTTTTACCCCAGTCATTCAGGGTAAAAGTAAGTCAGCAAACGACTGAAAAAAAAATTAAAGGAATTTTTTATGGAAATTATTTGCAGCCACATCTAATGTTCCAAATCACTAAAAAATTAAATCATGCAAAAGAATTCATTATTGATGACCTTGTTCATCACAGGTTTAGCTTCTATTATCAGTTTGTCATCTTTTTATAAACCGCCGCATACCACTGACCAGTCTGCTGCAAATGACGATAATATTGAGTACAATGCACAAAGCAAGCAAAGCAGAACAAAAGGAAATATGACCTTGTCCGGCTCCTTTGAAAACGATTATTATACCAACCAGAACCGGGTTGGGTATTACTACGCTGAAGTACAGGCCGGCAAGTATCAGGATTATAACGCTCCGCGCAGACCCCTCAATATTTCACTTGTAATTGATCGAAGTGGTTCGATGGCCGGTGATAAAATCAGAAATGCCAAAAAAGCTGCTAAATATGTGATCGATCAGATGCAGGACGATGATTATGTTTCAATTGTTATTTATGATGGCACAGTAGATATTCTGCAGGAAGCGGTGCATCCATACAATAAACAGCAGATCAAATTGAAGATCGACGGGATACAGGACCGGGGCGGTACTAACCTGATGGGCGGCGCTATGAAGGGTTATGCATTGGTGAAAAAGAATCATCATGAAGGGTTTATCAACAGAGTAATGCTGCTTAGTGACGGGCTCGCCAACGAAGGCATTACAGATCCGCGACAAATTGAACGCATCGTTCGTAATTATAATAACGAAGAAGGAATTACCATTTCTACTTTTGGGGTAGGATCCGGATATAATGAAGATCTGATGACCTCGATGGCCGAAACAGGCATGGGCAATTACTATTTTATTAATGAATCAGAAAACATCGCCGGTATATTTAAGAAGGAACTGAATGGACTGAACGAAGTGGTGGCTCAGAATGCAGAGTTACGAATTACCGTTCCGGATTATATCAATGTAGACAAAATTTACGGTTATAGCTTTGACCAGATGGGCAGAACCATCACCATTAAATTTCATGATATTTTTTCAGAAGAAACAAAAGGTGTGCTGATCAAATACACCATCAACAGCAGAATCAATCAGCCCGTTTCGTTTGTAACAGACCTGAGTTATACTGATTTGAGTAACGAACGCAGAGAACGTCTGTCGGTTTTATGCAAAGCAGACTATACCA
>JADYYU010000012.1 GCA_020853515.1 Chitinophagaceae bacterium
CATGGCAGGCAGGGGTGTGTGGCGCGCGGGCTGCTGGCAAATCGCGATGATGGGAAGCCATAATAAGAATAGGATGAAATGCCTTTTGTGCATAGTACGGGCTGTTTTGCCAAAAATACTTTTTATCGTGCTATTATTTTGATTCTTTCATGTATTTGATGGCAGGTGCACATGTTCTTTAACATACATTTAGAATTAATCATCATAAATATCCTACATTTGCAATAACAAAAAATTATTAAACATTATGAAAACTTTTTTAATTTCAATTTTATGTCTGACGGTCTCTTTAACTACTTTAGCACAAAGAGAGGGTAGAAAAAGCAAGGTACATTACGGTAAAAATATTATCAGTTTTATGCCGGTGTATGCCATTACCAATAACTATGTAGGTGTAGGCGGTTCTTATGAAATTTTGCCCAATGACTATATCGGTATTCGTGTACCGGTGATGGCAGCAATTAATACCAATTATGTAAATGTGGGTCTTGAACTAAAACTATATCCGGCGCGAAATAATGGCCCTGCAAAGTATGCCATTGCGCCAATGATCACTTACGGTACCGGTAATGAAGTTCAAAATGACTACTACTGGGATGCTGCAACCAATCAATACGTGTATAGCAAATACAGATATAACAGAACACATTTTGGTTTTTTACTTAACCAGACTTTTAATTTTACCATCATGCAGAATTTCTTCATTGGCATGGATGGGGGTATCGGTATCAATTATTATGATAACGTAAACCAAAACAGATATAACCCTAATTACTATCCAAATAATCGTGATAATTCAAACATTACCTTTCTTGCACAGTTCCATGTAATGATGGGTTGCCGGTTCTAGTAGTTGTTTTCAATAATTACCTCACTGCTGTCTGCGCGGGCATTCAGCGCCGGGTTTAATTTTTTAATCGAAAGGTAGAAATACCGGATCACAGGATACTTTCTCATAATGTCATCTTCTATGCGGGCTGCCACTGTTTCGAGCAGGGGGGTGGGTACTGCAAAGTGTTGATGTATGATTGCTGACAGAAGGGCATAATCGATGGTGTCATCAATGGATTCAATTTTCTTTTGTTCGATCCCCACTTTACAATTAACCACAAAATTGTTGCCCAGTATTTTTTCTTCAGCATATAAGCCATGCTGCGCAAAAAGACGGATATTATTGAGGGCAATGAAATAAATAAGAAATGCTTTAGATCAACAGTTATGGGAAAACCTGAACAGATTTGGTAGTTTCAAAATCGTTGACAAACTTATCGTTTGATACAAATAATTTGAAGGTATAGGTGCCGGAGGTTGTTGGAATAAAATAAGCGTAATCGCCATAGCTGGTAGTACCATCAGGTAACAACCATCGTTGCTTGGTATATCTTTCTGAGCAATTATCTACACGGATGGTATCTGTTAATTTATAGGACGGTTTAGAAAGGCAAATTTCAGCAAATGGCTCACCTTTTTTGTCGCACGATACTGCAAACAAGGCTACACAGCAAATAATCAGGATCTGTTTCATTGGAATAAATGTCAATTTAAGATTTTACAAATATAATTTTTATATTTTAATGTGGCTCTATTGATTTGCAATTATTTATTTTAATAGGTTTCTTCAAATTCTATTCCCATTTCAGCGAGTTCTTTCAAGATAGGTTTATATAATTCTTTCATCACCGGAATTTGCACACCAACCAGATTTTTAACTTTGCCGGTCAACAGCATTTTTGTAAAAATGGCCATCGGCAGGCCCACCGTTTTCGCCATTGCGGTATAGGTTTTGTCCTGCCCTTCTACAATGAGTGTAGAACTCAATCGGGCATCCAGATTTTTTCGTCCGTATTCAAATTCATGATGCATCACGATCATATCTTTATCGGCCGATTCCATCTTCCATTTTTCTTCGAGCACTCTTTGTAAAATTTGTGCCGATGTCACTGGCCCTTCCATATTGATTTTTTCATCTGAAAACAAATCCAGCCATGCCAGCAGTTCAGTAGCCATTACTGCCTGCAGGCTAACAGACCGGATCTTTGCCTGTGGCGTATCTCCTTCTACATTCTTTGCGGCAAGCATCAGCCATTGCTGATAGGTCATATCGGTAGTATGGTAGGTAATACTGTTTTCGGTCAGCCCCAGATGTACAATGGCATCCCAACCGATGCAATATTCTTCGTAGCGGAAGGTGGCTCGCAGCATGGTTTTTACATGCGCAAGGCCATATAGCGATTTGTAACTTAAACTGTCTCTGTTGGCATAAGCCGCCAGTTTGCCCAGTCGGGGAATATTCACAAATTCAAGTTCTTTAAAAAGTTCAGGATAGCGGATATGTTTTTCAAAACCGCTCAGTAAAAAATCTGCACCGGATTTACCTGCGTTCACTATATTGGCAGCATTCCACGATATTTTATAATGCCAGGGGTTATTATCACTTTTTGGAGAAACCAAACCGCCGCAATAGGATTTGAACGAATATATATCTCCACCCAGACGTTCCACCTCATGAATGATTTTCATGGCGCTCATATGGTCTATACCAGGGTCAAGGCCGATTTCATTCATAAATAGTAAGCCACTGTTTCTGACATCGATATGCAGGTCGCGCACTTCATCAGACACATAGGAGGCTGTCACCAGGTTCTTTTTGAGTTCGAGGCAATCTCTGGCAATAATGATATGCAAGGCCGGAGGGAGTAATGAAATCACAATATTCGCATGAGAGATCAGTCGTTTTCTGATTGTTTCTTAATGAATATCA
>JADYYU010000013.1 GCA_020853515.1 Chitinophagaceae bacterium
CTGGTAATGTTGCAGAATACCAAAGCCCTTCGTAAAACCTATTCGTTGCGGACTATGGCTGATTATAAAGGCAAGGTATTAGAAAACAACCTGAGTGGACTGGTGATGATGATCGACAGTAACGAGGTTTTCTTTAAGATGATCGGTGAGTTTAATGCCTGTAATCTGTTATGTGTTTATGGTGCAGCGGTTGAACTCGGTGAACCCAAACAAACCGTATTGCAGGTGCTCAGTACGCTGACAGGTGCCGAAGGTCGTTTTGAATATTTATTTTCCGGTAAAGAAAATATTATGGGTATTATTGATTATGCGCATACACCGGATGCATTGTTGAATGTGCTGGCCACCATCAACAAGTTGCGTACCGGTACCGAGACCTTATTCACAGTCATCGGTTGTGGCGGTAACCGCGACAAGACCAAACGGCCGCTGATGGCCACGGTGGCATGCGAACACAGCGACCGTGTACTGCTCACCTCCGACAATCCACGCAATGAAGAACCCATGCAGATCATTCGTGATATGGAGAATGGCGTGCCTGTTAACCACAGAAGAAAATATGTATGTATTGCAGACCGAAAAGAAGCGATCAAAACGGCCTGCAGTATTGCTGAATATGGCGATATCATTTTGGTGGCAGGCAAGGGCCATGAAAAATATCAGGAAATAGAAGGGGTGAAATGTCCTTTTGACGATAAACTTGTATTACAGGAAATGTTTAATCTATTTGAAAAATAAAAATAAACGATGCTCTACTATTTGTTTACCTATCTGAGAGAAAATTTTAATATGCCCGGCGTAGGTGTATTTTATTTTATTTCATTCAGAGCAGCTATGTCGGTTATTTTATCATTGGTCATTTCATTGGTTTATGGTAAGAGGCTGATCAGATACCTGCACAAAAAACAGATCGGTGAAACAGTCCGCAATCTGGGTCTCGAAGGCGAAAAGCAAAAAAGTGGTACTCCTACTATGGGCGGCATCATTATTATTGCAGCCATCCTGATCCCAACTTTATTATTTGCTCGCATTCAAAATGTATATATTATTCTGATGATCATTTCAACGATCTGGCTGGGGCTGATCGGTTTTCTGGACGATTATATTAAAGTATTCAAAAAGAATAAAGAAGGGCTGGCAGGGCGTTTTAAAATTTTAGGTCAGATCGGACTCGGAATTATTGTGGGCCTTACCATGTATAATAATCAGCATGTATATATTACCCGCGAAACAACAGGCGACAAACCCGCTTTATACAGCGTGGATGATAAAATTGTAAAAGACGGCATTGTAAAAGTGGATGACAAAGGCGCTACGCATACGTATGCACGTGTAAAAAGCGTTGTTACTACAATTCCGTTTACCAAAAATCATGAACTCAGTTACTCCAAGATCGCTTCCTTTTTTGGTGAAAATGCAGTTGGTTTTATGACTCCCATCATTTACATCATTTTTGTGATCTTTATCATTGTCGCTGTATCCAACGGAGCCAATATTACAGATGGGCTGGATGGACTGGCTACAGGTACGAGTGCCATCATTGGTATTTGTCTGGCCCTGTTTGCATACCTGTCCGGAAATTTCAATTTTGCTGCTTACCTGAATATCATGCAAATACCCAACATAGATGAATTGTCTATTTTCATTGGCGCATTTGTGGGTGCATGTATCGGTTTCCTTTGGTATAATTCTTATCCGGCACAAGTTTTTATGGGAGATACAGGCAGTTTAGCCCTTGGCGGCATTATTGCTTCGCTGGCAATTATCATCCGCAAGGAATTGCTGATACCTATTATCTGCGGCGTGTTTCTGATCGAGAATATGAGTGTAATGATACAGGTCGTTTATTTTAAATATACCAAGAGAAGATATGGTGAGGGGCGTCGCATTTTTCTGATGTCACCATTACATCATCATTACCAGAAGCTGGGTTATCATGAAAGTAAAATTGCCATCAGATTCTGGATCATCGGTATTGTGCTCGCTGTGCTGAGTGTTGTAACCCTGAAACTTCAATAAAATTATATTCCCAAAAAAGACTTAATACCATCACATTCACTACAAATAAATAAAAACACACACACACATTGAATTATAAACTTGTCATATTAGGTAGCGGTGAAAGTGGTACAGGTGCCGCTTTGCTGGCGCACAAGATGGGTTTGTCTGTTTTTGTAAGTGATAAAAATGCGATTCCCGAAAAGTACAAAGCGGAATTAAATCAGTATCAGATTCCTTTTGAAGAGGGAATGCATACAGAAGAAATCGTGTTATCTGCACAGGAGATCGTAAAAAGTCCGGGCATACCACATAAAGTGGATATGGTGCAAAAAGCGATCGCAAAGTCTATTCCCATAATCAGTGAAATAGAGTTTGCTTATCGATACAAAGGGGATAGTAAAATTCTTTGTATTACCGGCAGCAATGGTAAAACCACCACCACAAGCATTTGCTATGATATGTTTAAGAAGGAAGGCTATGATGTATCATTGGTCGGCAATATCGGTTTTAGCTTTGCCCGGCAAATTATGGTACAACCCACTGCATGGTATGTGATGGAGATCAGCAGTTTTCAGCTCGATGATATTGTTACCTTCCGGCCGGATATCGCTATCATTACCAATATCACACCCGATCACCTCGATCGTTACAATTACGATTTTTCACTGTATGTAAAATCAAAATTCAATATCGCAAAATTTCAAACTGCCGGCGATTGTCTGATCTTAAACAAGGATGATCAGGCCAGCACCGAATATATAAATCAACATTCGATTACCCCTAAAATACTTTTTTTTACCATGAATGAATCCCTCAATGCAGATGGCGCTTATGTAAACAATAATGAGATCATGATCAGAGTGAATGGGGAACCATTTTCTATTTCTATCAATGATCTGTCGCTTAAAGGCAAACACAATCAGTATAACTCCATGGCAGCGGGTATTTCATCGCGGGTGGCTGAAATCAGAAATTCCACCATCCGTGAAAGTCTGCGTACTTTCAGCGCACTTGAGCACCGGATGGAAACCGTGGCCTACATACGGGGCATTGAATTTATTAACGACAGCAAAGCCACCAATCTGAATAGTGTTTGGTATGCGCTCGAATCAATTACCAAGCCTATTGTGCTGATATTGGGTGGTGTAGACAAAGGCAATGATTATAAAGAAATTGAAAGCCTGATCCGCGAAAAAGTGAAGGCCATCGTTTGCCTGGGTATCGACAATAGCAGTATTCACACTGCCTTTGACGGTATTACGCATATCATTGATACCGATAATATATCAGATGCTGTGAGAGCAGCTTATGAGCAGGCCGAAATGGGAGATGCGGTATTACTGTCGCCGGCCTGTGCCAGCTTCGAC
>JADYYU010000014.1 GCA_020853515.1 Chitinophagaceae bacterium
GTTTGCCGCTGTCCTTTTTAGCCATGAGTAATTGAGCTACCAGCAGGTCTTTGTTCGATTCATACATTTTGTTGATGTTGCTGGTACTGGTATCAATCTGATGTGAGATTTGCTGAACCTTAATGGCACCACGCAGTCCTTTGAAATAACTTTCGCTGGTTTTAGGCATGTTGAAATCACTGAGGTCAAATACTTTCTTCCAGTATTTGAATGTAAAACGGGTTAGTTCTTTATCATGACCGCTGTTCGGATTTTTTTCTTCATACCGGCAACCATTCTGCAGTTCAAAGATCAGAAAGCGTTTGTTGTCTGAAATATACATTTTGCCTCTTTCGGCCAGTGTAATTTTATCATTGCCCCTGCCTGAAGTATGATCATAAATTTTGATGTCGTTAACTGTTTTACCATCCGATTCTTTACTGCCCAGGTAGATGGTGTGGTTTTGAATTCCTTTGTAGAAAGTGCCGGCTTTAATGGCTACGACCGGTTTTTTATTCTGAATATCATAAATGAGGGCTGAGGCTTTGATCTGTGCTTTTGGAATGACATAGTTATTGAATAAAAAAGACGCGATGGTGATCAGGATAATAAAAGCAAACAAAGGTCTTGTAAATTTTGCGATCGAAATACCGGCTGCTTTGACGGCTACCAGTTCAGATGATTCGCCCAGATTGCCATAGGTCATAATCGAAGCAAATAATATACCCAGTGGCAGTGCAATCGGTACCAGGGTGGTAGATAAGAGTCCCAGAAATTTAAGGATCACGATCACTTCGAGGCCCTTTCCGATAAATTCATCAATCCATACCCACATGTACTGCATCACAAAGATGAACCAGGTTACCATAAAGGCTCCCAGAAAGGGCATCCAGAATGATTTGATAATGAATTGGTGTAAAGCCTTCAAAAATGTGATTTATTGCAAATGTAATGAAGCAAACAGTAGGATGAAGTTAAAAAAAGTGCAATGCAAACGGGGAGGTGTATTAGCTACCGATCCGATGTTTCAAATCATGAATCTGCGCATCCCATAATAATTCCTGATCGCTGATCTCTTTTTTATCAGCAAAGTCTGTGATCGTTAAAATTGTTTCGTTTGTAACCGGACTTTTTTCGATTCTAAATTCAAAATACTCATCATTTTTCATCCAGTCCCACTTAAACACTACATATTCATTCTCTTCTGCCGCAATCATTTCGGCCTGTTCGTTGCTGCCTTCCCATTCAAATATATATGAGTTTTCCTTTTGTTTTACTTTATCTGCAAACCATTCACCCAACCCGGAAGGCGTTGAAAGAAATGGATATAAAATAGAGGGTGAACATTTTACTGGGTATTCAATCGTATATTTTGCTCGGTTAGCCATAAATGAAAATTAGTTTCTTATATTTTTTCAAGAATTGCACAATAATATAAAAAAAGTTGATTCTACCAAATTTTTTAAACACTATTTTGTAAAAATTATCTAAATTGTTAATAAAATATATTTTGCTTGTATTTACTTTAACAATACTTTTGCTAATAATCATTGTTAAAAGTAATGATCGAAGCATGTTTTTTTAACTTATAAATTTTATTACTAACGAAAAACAATTTTACACATTATGTCAATGCGCCAGCTAAAAATCACAAAATCGATTACAAATCGTGAAAGTCAATCACTTGAAAAGTACCTGCAAGAAATTGGAAAAGTAGATTTAATAACCCCAGAAGAGGAAGTAACATTGGCGGTTAAAATAAAACAAGGCGATCAACGGGCATTAGAAAAATTAACGAAAGCAAACCTCCGCTTCGTTGTTTCTGTGGCAAAGCAATATCAGAATCAGGGACTTTCACTCAGCGATCTGATCAATGAAGGAAATCTCGGTCTTATCAAAGCAGCTCAACGTTTTGATGAAACCCGGGGCTTTAAATTTATCTCTTACGCTGTTTGGTGGATTCGCCAATCAATTCTGCAGGCTCTGGCTGAACAAAGTCGTATCGTCAGGCTGCCGCTCAATAAAGTTGGACTCACAAATAAAATCAATAAGGCTTATTCGCAACTCGAGCAGGAATTTCAACGCGAACCTTCGCCGGAAGAACTCGCTTTGGTTCTTGAGATCAATACAGAAGAAATTGAAACCACGCTGGGTGTGGCAGCGCGACATGTAAGTGTAGATGCGCCTTTCGTAGATGGTGAAGAAAATACATTACTCGATGTGCTCAATAATCCGAATGCGATCAGCACCGATATCGAACTGGAACATAATGAGTCGCTGCGTGATGAAATAGACCGCTCACTCAGTACACTCACCGAAAGACAAAAAGATGTACTGAAATTATTTTTTGGTATCGGCGTTGAACATCCGATGAGTCTGGAAGATATCGGCGAACGCTTTGGACTGACACGCGAAAGGGTGCGGAAAATTAAAGATAAAGCGATTACCAAACTTCGATCAACTTCTCGAAGCAAACTGCTTAAGAACTATCTCGGTAATTAAACATATTTAATGCAACTAACACAAACTGACA
>JADYYU010000015.1 GCA_020853515.1 Chitinophagaceae bacterium
AACCATATGCCGCGGCATATGGTTTTTGACTATAATTTGCGGAAAGTTTATTTCGAAATAAATAATTTATGAACCGATTGTTTCCCGTTGATCTCCAGTTTTAAGAAATAAAATCCTGAAGCCAGATCCGTCACATTCACCTGTACCTTGTTGTTGGCGTCAGTTTGAGCACTCTGCTGCAAGATCACGTCACCGATAGAACTGCTGAGTACATAATGCAGCTTTCCTGTTTCAGGGGTCAGAATCGTGAATTCGGTATGTGCAGGATTTGGATAAACAGCCGATTCCAATGCAGTTACCTGTCCAACAGCCGTAGGTCCGTTACCCAGTTCCATAATGGCAATATCATCGATCGCTGCTTCTACCCAGGTACCACTTACACCCTGCGATACGCTGTCAGTAGCTACAAACATAAATCGCATTTTGGTGCCTAAGGCCTTATTGGGCACAAAAATGTTTCTTCTCCATTTAACATCCGGCTGATAGGTTTTTTCGATCTGAAACCAGGTGGCTCCGTTATCATACGACCCATAAGCTTTCCACTGATCTTTGCGTGGATTTGAAGAACTTTGGCTATTTGAAAACCAACGGAAATAAGAGATGATGGGTGTGCTGTAAGCACTGTAATCAATTTCATCCGTTATTAAAGTGGTACGACCATTGTCAACATCCTGATTACCGGCCTGCAGGGTGGTATCGGCCGCATTGCCTGTTACTGCACACTTACCGGTGCCAAAGGTATGATCTTTAAAAGTTTGCACTACATTGCCGGCCGTCTTGGATCCGACCGGTTTGGCAACTACCCAAAGGCCAGCCGTTGCATTATCGCCAGGATCAGTGCCGATTACCCAATTAGGTGAGCCGGCGGTGACATTTTCAAAATCCTGGTTGTAAACCTGATGGTAACCGATAGCCAGGAAATAAGGCAAATTGCGTTGTCCGGCTGCAATGGTAAACTTAGCCTCTTTGGGTGAAGATGTTGCATATTGACCTGCATTGTCGTACAGGTTAAAGTAATACTCGTAAATTTCACCCATTGTAGATGAAGGAAACACTACTGAATAGCTGGTACCGGTTTTGGTCATAGTTAAGGAATCGAGTCCGCCGGCGCCTTTTAACCTGTAAAACAATTTCACATCTCCTAAAAATACCGGGAAATCAGCAATCGCGTCTGCATCTAAAGTGATCGGTGTGCCACCGTTGTAAATGCCCCATGAGCCGTGATCCAGTTCAGAATTCATCAGCAGGTATATACCATGTGCTGCGAATGCCTGTACGATTTGTGTAAAATGCGGTGTACCATCGCTCAAATTCGCATTATTGTCATCATACGTCAGGGCATCAATCAAGATATCATAATAAACAGTGCCTTCAGTGCCGTCAGGACCGGTTGCAACCCCAAAACATGAAGCAGCAAATAAATCCGACATTGTATCTACAGCGTTGTTTAATGGCATGCCTGCAGAAAGATTCACCGCATAATCCCACCAAGCCCCTGCGATAATCTCACCGTCAGCATGTACTTCACCCACAATATTCTGCGGATAAATTTTTGGATTCTGATCGTATCTTCTGATCAGACTATTGGGTTGATTTACATAAAAGCCCAAACCGATAATAGGGTTTTTGATGATGCTCATAGCCCAAACATCCGCATAGCCTTCACCCTGGGCGCCGTTATCAAAACTAGCGTTTTGACTGGACCAGAATTTATCGTTGATACCGTGACCGTACTCATGATACATCACATCACCAACATAAGAAAGCGCATTGCAACCATTGGCTGTAGTGTAAAAATTAATCGAAGTGCCATTATAAAAGGCATTGCAGTCGCCATCGGTGCGGTCTACTCTGGCAGTCAGCGCATTGTCCATATCTGTAAATGCGGGAAATTTGGTTTTCATAAAATCATGTATTTCATTGGTATGATAATACACATTGATATGGCGTTCGGTGCCATTTGGATTTGTTGGCTGAAAGGTAACAACATCACCGGTGGCAACGTTAGCCGGAGCATAGGTAGCCACTGTGTTGCCGTTTACACCGGTCACCACCTTTACATATTTACCCTGTAAACTGATCGTCGGAGTGAGTGGACCTGCCGGCGGGGCCGTAACTAATCCTGCAGCATTGGTAAAGTAGTTTGTCCCACCGATATTTACCTGCAGATTTTTTAAGGGCCAGTTTGCCGGTGTACTGAAAGAATTGATCGGGAAAACACTTCCGTTTACAGTAAAATCAATTTGCACCACCTTATTCTGACGATACAAAACATCTCCGTTCGCGGCATCTACATAAGTAAGGTAGCTTCCCGGAGTCACCTGATCATCCTGTGTATTAACAGTTACAACGTAAGCAAGTTTGTATTCAAATTGCCCGTCTTTCGGAAAAGGAAAAATTTTCATGGCCGACTCCACTGTAGAATTGACAATGGGAGTCGCTATCGCTTT
This sequence comes from Chitinophagaceae bacterium, assembly GCA_020853515.1. Lineage (GTDB taxonomy): Bacteria > Bacteroidota > Bacteroidia > Chitinophagales > Chitinophagaceae > OLB11. Next base: position 2,451 of record JADYYU010000015.1, read on the forward strand.
TTCTGCACTTAAAATGGCAGCAGCAGGCGAAATGGCTGCATTCAGGGTTGGAATATTTCTGTGAGCATCTAAGGTGGCCATCATGATGCGCAGATCTTGCGTAAAACGAACGCCGACCCTTGACCACAGCACTTCTGTACCATTATGAACTTGTTTAAAATCAACATGAATATACTTTCCGTCATTGTAATTTCTACTCAGCACCAGTTCATTGACCGGGAGGTTAAATCCCTGAAATTCATTTTGCAAAAAAGCAAGTGCTTTAGCTACCGGATCATTTCCTCCTGCAGCGAAAGTGATCGGGGCCCCCAATGCTCTATGCGGGAGACCTGTATAATTGCTAAACCGTGCTCCCCAGCCAGGATAACGGCTAACGAAATTTTTCCATTCCGGAAGTTTTTGCAAATGGGCTGATGTAACCCCGCTTTTGAATTCAGCGGCATCATTAAAGGGCGTAATATTTTTGTTTACGTCTCCGGGATGATGGTGGTCTTGCGCAACAGCACTCATGACAGTAGTCAGTGCAGCTAAAAAGATGAAAAATTTTTTCATTAATTCTGTTATTTAAATTTTGAGGGAATGAAAATAGTTCAAAATAAATGTTTGAACAAATAAATGAGGTAAAATCACCTTGTTTGGCTACAGCGTATCAGGCCCGTTACCGTTTTAAAGGGTTAGCGGGGCAATGAGGCATCAACTGACAAGCATTGTTGTTCGCTTACTGACTGCACGTTACAATACCACAAAAAACTTATAATCCACCTTGCCGCGCTTGACGATAATGGTCACTTCTTTACCGGTAGCCGATTTGGTAAGTGCCTCTATATAATCATCAGCATCGATGATGGTGAATGCCCCTATTTTAATGATCACGTCACCGCGAAGCATCCCGGCCTTTGCTGCTTTGCTTTCAGGCTCAGTAGTGGCAACCCGGCAGCCATTCTGGTTAAAGGTAAAATCGTGTACCACACCAATATCGGACTTTAATTTATTCAGTGCGGGCACACTGCTGACGGTCTGATTAAAGATCATTTTTGTCTGCTTATCAAGTTCGGCCATGATTCTGAAGGCAAAACCGGCTACTTCCATAATACCCCCGTAATTGATATTGCTCTCATTATCGGACATCCTTTTAAAGTCGTCAGTAAATCCGGTACTGACATTCAGCACAGGAATATTTTTATAATAAAATGCATTGTAATCACCGTATCCGACACCGGAGCTATCTACATTCAACACATAGCCCTTGCTGGCCTTTTGCAAGGCGGGTAACCAGGAAGGCGAAGTACCCACCCCACTGACAAAAAGATCTTTTTTTACAGCATCATACCGGCCTACCATATCCAGGTTAATCATGCAGGAAATATTATTTATGATGAATTCATTTTGCTGCATAAATGCTTTGGCGCCCTGCATATCAAATTCATGACCCGACAAGGCAACAAAGATGTAATTGAAACGTTTAAGGTTGTTAGCTTTCACCATACCTGCCAGTGAAAGCAGCGCTGCCACACCACTTGCATTGTTGTCGGCTCCGCTGTGCAAACCGCCGAGATCGCCCAGATGATCGTAATGTGCAGCAATGATCATATTGAAAGGGGCCTTGTTATCGATTGAAGCAACAACATTCCGGCTGATCACATTTGTATTTTCGTAACCCATTTTTCCTTCCACTACAATCCAGTCATTTTTGAGAGAGGGCTTTATGTAGGTTTGATAGGCCTTTGCATTCATATATGCTACTGGAATATCAACCTGTTCAAAACTACTGAGATTCGCCATACTCAGATCCTGCGCCGCATCCCCATCGTTCAAAAACAACACCGCGGCGGCCATTTTTTGGGCACAATCGGCAGCGTACTCATGGAGTATTTTCTGGGGATTATTGGTGGAGTTCAGTTTTAGTTTGCTCACCGGAATGAGCCACACGTTATCCGGTTCATTGACATTTGGCATGGCCGAGCCGCTGATCGAATTTCCTTTGCCGTAAGGCAGAAAGACCACATCACTGCCCAGCATCAGTTTATTTTCGAATACTTTAAAATAGGCATTGCTTCCTAATCGCACACCTCCTTTGAAATTAAAATCCCATTGGTATTTACCCTTATAAGCTTCGATACCGATTGCCTTGAATCTGCTTTCAATATATTCGGCACTCAGCTCGTCTCCCTGAGTTCCGGTCAGCCGTCCGGCAAATTTTGCGGAACATAAAGTACTGATGTCATTCTTTATGATGGCAAGTGGTGATGTATCTTCTTTATTGGGATCTGATTTTTTGCCAAATAAAACAAATGAACTGAATACCAGTGCAAGAAGAAAAAATTTTTTTACCATTCAAAAACAGCTTTGTATTTATTTTAAACCTCACAAATATAAAGGTAGCGTCATGACTATTTCACGAAAAAAATAGAATTAATAAGCATAAAGTCTATTTTTGCAAAAATTTATAAAAAATGAAGAATACTCCTTTTACAAATATCCACATCGGGCTGGGTGCAAAGATGGCCGAATTTGCAGGATACAATATGCCGATCTCCTCTACTGGCATTAATGATGAACATGCTGCGATCCGCAATAGTGCCGGTATTTTTGATGTTAGCCACATGGGTGAGTTTATTTTAAAAGGAGAAGGTGCTCTGGACCTGATACAACGAACCACCAGTAATGACGCTTCGAAACTGACAGACGGCAAAGCGCAGTATTCATGCTTTCCGAATAATGATGGCGGTATTGTAGATGACCTGCTGGTGTATTGCGTGGAAGCCAATAAAGTATATATGCTGGTAGTGAATGCCTCTAATATTGAAAAGGACTGGAATTGGCTGACTGCTCATAATACCGGCAATGTAGAAATGCATAATATTTCTGATAAAACCGGATTACTGGCCGTGCAGGGACCAAACGCGGTAACCGCCATGCAAAAACTGACTGACATGGATCTGGTTAATCTTAAATATTACACTTTTGTGAAGGGTACCTTTGCAGGTATTGAAAATGTAGTGGTAAGTGCTACCGGATATACCGGTGCGGGCGGTGTGGAAATATATTATGAAGAAAATGACGGCAATGGCGAAATGCTCTGGAATAAGATTATGGAGGCCGGTGCTGAATTTAATATCAAACCATGCGGACTTGGTTGCCGTGATACGCTCCGCCTCGAAATGGGATTTTGTTTGTACGGAAATGATATCGATGATACCACCAGCCCCATTGAAGCCGGCCTGGGATGGATCACCAAGTTCACCAAAGATTTTACGAACCGTGCGCAAATTGAAAAACATAAAACCGAAGGTGTCAGCAAAAAACTGGTAGGCTTTGAAATGATCGACAAAGGAATTCCACGTCATCATTACAAAATAAAAACCGCCGACGGCACTGAAATCGGTCATGTAACCAGTGGTACCCAAAGCCCCAGTCTGAGTAAGGCGATCGGCATGGGTTACGTAAACACCGAACACGCTTCGATCGGCTCAGAAATTTTTGTGGAAGTGCGCGATAAATTGCTGAAAGCGATGGTGGTGAAATTGCCATTTTATCAGGGGTAAGCAGTAGGCAGTAGGCAGTTTGCAGTTTGCAGTAGGCAGTTTGCAGTAGGCAGTTTGCAGTAGGCAATTTCCGGCTGGACAATTGGCCGTGCTTAAATTAAGTTTTCGACTGCTGACCAATCCTAAGACTTACAAATTTGCTGCCTTTCAGAAGTACATTACATAGATTAGAGTTAGAAAGTTTCGAATAGAAATGAGAAAACTCCCCTTCGTCAGGAAAGGGAGTTTTTTTTTGAAGATTTGATTTTTAAGTGCCCGCGGTGTCATCCAGCGCTTCGTCCGATTTTTACCGATTTCGTCGCAGGGTGTCAACGTCCCGATGTGGTAGTATTGTCTCCGCCGCGCTGGCTTTATCGCAACTTTAATGTTTGTGCGGGACTTTTGTGAAAGCTTAACGGGTAAAAAAATTTTAGCCGTATACATGATGCGGCTAATGTAAAAATGAAATACCGGCTAAAAACCTTACTGACAAAGCAATACAACCACATTAAGTAATAATCAGAAATCATACCCTATCTGAAAAAAACCGAACTGCAGGAAAATAAAGGGATTATAAATCCGTTTGTATTCTTTAAATTCGTTTAATAAAATCAACATTATGAAAAGGCTTCAACACTTTTTTGTCATCCTGCTATGTTTTGCTGCCTGCAAAAATGATCCCGATGCAACTGCTGATAAAGTACTGAAACATGCGCAGGAAACGATTGCCAACCGGGAAGAAATCACTGATGCAGAAACAGGCGACAGCGTAATTATTGAAAAATCGATTGTCAAAAAAACAAAAGCGGATATTATTGATTCCTTATTTAAAGTTTCTTTTGAAGGTCCATTTACTATCGAAGAAAAGCTGGACAGCAGTACGATCGAATTGTTTAGCAAAATGGCGCAGGCCAGCAGGGGCAAAGCTTTTTTTTCGGTAAACAAAAGCACCCTCGATGCATCGATCAACAAAATTATTGAAGAAGATGTGGTTACCGAAACCGATCTTGTATTGCTGATCGACAAAACAGCCAGCATGACAGACGATATTGCTAAAGTGAAAGAAGGTCTGGGTCAGATCATCCGCACCCTGTCAAAAAAATCGAAGGTGAGACTAGCCATCGGTTTGTATGGCGATATCAATTACATGGGTAAAGATTGGTTTGATTTTGAAGTCTTTGATACGCAATATGAAAAGGCCATCGACTTTTTAAACAATATTAAACTGATCGGTAATTTTGACGATCCTGAGTCCGTTTATGAAGCTTTTTTTGAAGTAGCGAACAGTTCATTCTGGAAGTCTACTAAAAAACGTATGATTATACTGGTGGGTGACGCGCCACCACAGGAAGCTCCCCTGAGCAAGTACACGATCTATGATGTGATCAACAAGGCTAAGGAAAATAAGGTATTCATGAATTTTTATCCTGTGCTGGTAAATCCTGAAATTGTAGTGGAAAAATTATCAGATGATCTGGTAGCCAAAAAAATTATTTCAAAAGTGTATCCCAATCCGTCTGCCGGAGAGATCAATTTTGAATTTACTGATCAGCAAGAATACAACATTGAAGTCTTTTCGATGACCGGCACCAATGTATTCAGAGAAAAAAGAAATACCTGGTTTTTTACCAATAATTTTTCTAATCTGCCCAATGGCGCTTATATCCTGAGGGTTTTTGACAAAGAAGGAAATTTTGATACACAGCGTTTTGTGATCTATCATTAATGTGTACAGACTACCTTCCCATCCCAGACAATCATATAAAACCCGGGGCTGGGGCTGTATCAATTGCTAAACACGTCTGATATTAGCACCCAGTGCCTGCAATCTCAGATCGATATTCTGATAACCGCGATCGATCTGTTCGCTGTTTTGAATAATACTCTTTCCCTGCGCCGACAGTGCAGCGATCAGTAGTGCCAGACCCGCCCGGATATCCGGCGAACTCATGACATTGCCTCTGAGCGGAAACTGCTTATCTAAACCGACTACTACTGCGCGGTGCGGATCGCAGAGTACAATTTGAGCACCCATGTCGATCAGTTTATCGGTAAAGAACAATCGGCTTTCAAACATTTTCTGGTGAAACAAAACGGTACCTTTGGCCTGAGTTGCCACTACCAGTGCTATACTTAACAGATCAGGTGTAAAGCCCGGCCAGGGATGATCATAAATCGTAAGAATATCACCGCCGATAAATCGTTTGATCTTATAATGTTCCTGAGCCGGTATATGAATATTGTCTTTAATAAACTCCATTTCGATACCCAGTCTGGCAAAAGTATCCGGAATGCATCCGAGGTATTTTGTATTGCAGTCTTTGATCAGGATATCACCGCCGGTCATGGCGGCCAGTCCGATAAAAGACCCCACTTCGATCATGTCTGCCAAAATAGTATGATCGCAGCCTTTCAGACTATCGATATCTACACCGGTGACTGTCAGCAGGTTTGAGCCGATGCCGGTAATTTTTGCACCCATGCGGTTCAGAATGCGGCAAAGCTGCTGCAGATAAGGTTCGCAGGCGGCATTATAAATACGTGTTTTGCCTTTGGCGGCCACAGCAGCCATCAGGATATTGGCTGTTCCGGTTACAGAAGGTTCGTCGAGCAGCATATAGGTACCCTTCAATTCGTTTGCCTGAAGCTGAAAAAAATGTTGTTCGTCGTTGTATTGGTAGCTTGCCCCCAGTTTTTCAAAACCCAGAATATGGGTATCCAGTCTTCTGCGGCCAATTTTATCACCACCGGGCTGCGGGATATAGGCTTTTTTAAATCTTGCAAGTAAAGGACCAGCCAGCATAACTGCGCCCCGCAGCTTACCTGATTTCTTTTTGTACTCATCGCTGATGAGATACTCGAGATTGATATCCTGCGCTTTAAAAGAATATTTATTGGGTGAAAATTTTTGAACTTCCACACCGATATCACTCAATAATTCAATCAGCATTCGCACATCGAGGATGTCGGGAATATTGTTGATGGTAACTGTGTGAGCTGTGAGCAGTACGGAAGCAATGATTTGCAAAGCTTCATTTTTGGCACCTTGCGGTGTTACTTCACCGTTGAGCGGCGTGCCTCCGATAATTTCAAAACTATTATTCATACCGTGCTAAAGTACTAAATAGCCCAGACGCTTAACTATTATTGGCGTTATTTTTTTTCTTAAACCGGTTAAATTTATTATTACGGTTAGGCCCGTTACCTGCAACCGGATTGTTATTGGCAAAACGATTGTTTTGATTATTACGGTTATTTTGGTTATTGCGGTTATTTTGAAATGAGCGCTTAAATGGCTTTTGAGGAGTTTGGCTGGCTTGTATCGGGGCTCCGTTGCCAACATCTACGAAATCAGTAAATTTGATACCGGGATCGTACACAAGTTTTCCCTTACTGATGGCAAATAATTCATCTTTCACCATATCATCATGCACATTTTCTTTATGCCAGTTGTTGTAGGCTACCTTCATAAAAAGAGCGAGCACCTGTATATAGCCCTGTTTTTTCTCTTCGTCCGTTTCGTCGATGGCCTTCAGGTATAACTTTTCGAATCCTTTACCTAAATGATTCCATTTTAATCGCTGCTTGGGATAAGGCAGTGGTTCGGGTTTCTGCTGTTTCACCTCACGGGTTGGTACAGGATACGGACATTCTACCTCCAGTTTATAATCTGAAATCAGATAAAGATGATCCCACAATTTGTGCTGATAGTCTTCGATATTTTTAAGCTGAGGGCTCAGGATGGCCATGACCTCAATAATGGCCTCTGCATTTTTTTGTCTGATGTCCTTGTCTTCGATGGTCAGTAAAAATTTGACCATGTCATGTACACTGCGTCCATACTCACGTATAGGCATTAATTCTCTTGCGGTGTTGTATTGCATATTTTTTATAAAAAAATAATGATTTTAATGATAACCTTGTTGCGCTGTTGCTATAAAAACTGTGATTGAAAATTTGTTTTCAGAGTACCTCAGCGGCTTTGGCCAACTGTTTTGTCAGTTGATATTCTGATTATTTATATAGCAAATATATAATAACTGACGCAAATAAACAATTTATTGTAAAAGCTACTTAAAAACGTTTAAACTCAATCTGACATCCACAGCTCACTATTGTTTCACAAATTTCAGCGTACTGATCTCGTCGCCCGCAGCGATTCTGATGACGTAAACACCTTTTGCGAAGGAAGAACAATTAACCCGCTGATCAGCATTAACGGAGAATCCGCGTTGCATTTCATGACCATACAAGTCGCTGATCACATAGCTGAACGCACCCGCCGAGGCTGTCAGGTTGACCTCATTGGCGGCAGGATTTGGATATAATTTAAATTCCGATCTGGCACTGTTCAATATCATCACGGTTTTTGAATAGGTATATTGTCCGTCCTCATCCAGCATTTTTAACCGATAATAATTGTAGCGTTCGGTTAATACCGGGTCAGTAAAATGATAACTTCCTGCATTGTCCGCCTTTACATATCCGATAGTTTCGAACACCCGTGCATCTTTACTTTTTTCTATTTCAAAACCTGCTACCTGCTGCAAATCGGCGACCGACCATTTCAGCACTGCAGCAGTATTTTCTTTGTGACCTGTAAATGACAGCAGTTGTAAAGGCAGTGGTGTATTACCGGTATGTATCCAGAATTCGCTGAATCCGTTCACATCAAATTCAAGGTATCTTTTGCCGAAGGCTGTACCGGTTGTAATTTGGGCAGAAGGAATGAAGGTGAGTGCACCGCCCACATTATTAAAAATACCATCTTCACCCGTACCGTCATATTTGGTCACACAAAGTTGCCCATGAGAAGTGAGACCCGGTGTCACACTTTGCAGATCAGCAAAATCTGCCATCGAATAATATAAACGAACCCTTTTGCCACCTGCCGGGTTCAATGCCGTTTTGATCACATAATGACGGCGCATATAATAAGCATTGCCCACCGGTAAAGCGGTCGCTTCTACATAAGCAGTATCGTTCCTGTTACCCAGTACCAGACAATTATCTTTTACTGATGTAATAATTTCTGTCGGTGCAGCGGAGTTATAAGAGTGTTTCCAGACATTATCATCATACAAGGCATCATTGTAGGTTTGATTTGCCGGCAATGCCGTAAAAGTGGCGGCTGTGCCGGAAAAATATTTGCCCTGCAGATAATTTTTGATCTGGTTTTTCTGAGCGAGACTCAGGGTTCGATTAAACACAATGATCTCGGCATAGTAGAACTGCCCCATGACGCCCGGACAAAATGCACAGTTGGCGCTTCGTTTGCCGAGGTAAAATTTGTGAGTACCAAAGTTATTACCGTTGTCGTCATTGGTGGTACCCGGGGTTTTAGGTTGCAACACACCATTCAGCCATATTTTCACTTCTTCGGTAGACAGCGATTTGTCATAAGTGGCGTTAATAATTTTAGCACAGCCCTGGGTTTGATTCAAAGAATTCTGATTATAGCCGACGTTGCCTTTCAGGCCGGCGGCCACGTCATTCATACAGCCGGGACAGCTATTATCCTGATCGGCCAAATAAAATCCGGTGCTTACCACATTAACATCATCACTGAATTCAAACGGCGTAAAAGGAGTTGCCCCAACACCCTTATAAACTACAAATACTTCAGCACGATTTGTTGCTGACAGATTTACGAGAGGCGTGGCGAGCCTGTCGTCAGAAAAATCGATCACCGGCTTGTTGTTGATTGCGCCCGGCAGCAGTACCGGCAATGTAGTACCATCTGAAACCGCATGATTATTGAAACCACTTTGGTCGGTCCATTGCGTTACCTCATTGAATCCGTTGGTGACTACACCGGCATCCGCCTTCAACCATAAGATCGGATCGCAGGTGGGCAGTCCGTTGGGCACATTCACATTGTTTACAAATTGAAGATTAGCTACATTACCCACTGTTGTACCGTTAGTTGCCGCTCCGGTAGCCACGGCTGAGTTTGAAACTACAATCCCTGCACCGCTGCCACTTTCATTCAGTTTCCAGTAGGCATACAAACCGGGTTCTGTGCCGGTCAGTTCTTCACCCATGTTTGCAAATATCTCACCCTGTGTACGGGCTGTATGCCAAAGTCTCACATCATCTACATTTCCTTTGATAGTACCTGTGTTAGTCCCTCCCAGGTTCACATAATTGGATATGCGCAAAGCCTGATTTGAAGTATGAAAACCAGCAGCATTTGTACCTGACAACAAAGTGCTGCCTGCATCAGCACCATTGATGTAAAATGTGACAGACAATCCGTTAACCACCACTGCCACATGCGTCCATGTATTCACCTGCATAGAATCGAGGGATTCAAAAATCGCATGACCACCGGCACATCCGCTGACAGCAGGCGGCCACTTTGCCAAACGTAATTTTTTGCCAAAAATACTGAAGTAATAACTCCAGGTATTGCCACACCAACCTTTTGTAAGTATAAATGTGGAATTTGCGTTGGTACATTTTGTATATACCCATGCTTCAATGGTCATGTTATTATTTACGGAAGCACTTGCAGCATCAGGGATTGATACAAAATTGCCATCCGCATTCAGTTGCAGAGAGTTGCCGGGTAACTGTGCATGAGCCTGTAGAAAGAAGACTGACAGAATAAATAAGAATAGAAATTTTTTCATAGAAAATGATTTATCCAGCAAAATTAGTTGCTTGCCCATGTTTGCAAATACCATCTATTGGGTATATTAGGTTAACTCCTCATGTAATCTAATATTTATTGTATATGTTTTTATCATAGTTGCTGAATGCAACAGAATAGGAATGCAAAGTAAATGTGCTTCGCAAAATCTTAGCAATTGACCAAGTAAAAAACCTTCAACAATAAACCTTTGCAATTCAAATTAAAAAAAATCCCGGACGGATATCCGGGATTTTTCAACTATGTTCATATTCATTTCGTCAATAAGTGATGACCGGAACCTGCATTCAACAGCTTCCTAATTCCATCCGCCACCCAATGCCTTGTAGGTATTGATCCAGACATTCAATTGAGATTTTCTGGTCTCTACCAGATCAAATCTCGATTCTAAAGCATCCCGCTGCGTCATCAGCACTTCCATATAATCAGCCCTTGCAAATTTAAATAAGCGGTTAGCAATATCGATCGACTGGTTCAAAGCCTCCACCTGCTTCGCACGAAGCTCATAGCTTTTCGTTAAGTTTTCCATTTGCGCCAGCTGATTGGCCACTTCAATAAATGCAGTTAGAACAGTACGCTCGTATTTATATACCGCCTGAATCTGCGTTGCGTTTGCATTATAATAGGTGGCATTGATTGCATTTTTATTAATGAGCGGACCTACCATATCACCGGCGAGTGAACTCAATAAAGACTTGGGAATATTCGCCAGATAAACCGGATTAAAGGCCTGCAATCCAAGTTCGGCAGAGATACGAAGGGAAGGATAAAAATTCGCCCTTGCGGCGGTTACGTTTAATTTTGCCGCTTCGAGCTCATGTTCAGCCTGTCTGATATCAGGGCGGTTTTGCAAGAGCTGGGACGGAATTCCTACCTGTATCATCTCAATGGCCATGTCATTGATATTGACAGCACTGCGGTCCACCTTTTGCGGATAACGACCCACCAGTAAATTGATCCGGTTTTCCTCAAGTACGATCTGCTGTTGAATATCATATTTTAAACTCATGGTCTTATAGACCTCTGCTTCAAATTTCTTAACCGCCAGTTCGGTCAGTCTCGCTGCATCCTTTTGCAGACGGACGATACTGAGCGCATTGTTCAAAATTTCAATATTCTGATTGACGATCTCCAACTGATTATCCAACGCGAGCAACTCATAATACGAATTGGATATTTCGGCGATCAGATTGGTGACCATGAAATTTTTTCCCTCCACAGTGGCGAGATAGTGACTGTACGCAGCCTTCTTGGCATTGCGTAATTTATGCCAGATATCCAGTTCCCATGAAGCGAAAGCACTCACCTTAAAATCGGGCAAGGGCTCGGGTGTTTCTACCCCGGGTTTTATTTCGGTGGTGGCTTCGCTTGCTCCCATGTTGGTATAGCGGCCCAGTTTTTCAACACCCATCGCACCACCGAGATTTACAAATGGCTGATACTCTCCTTTACGTGCCAGTACTTCATTGCTTGTCATTCTGATTTCCTGGTTCATGATATTCAGCTCCTGGTTATTTTTCAGTGCCGAATCAATGAGGGCATTCAAATGAGGATCTTTGAAATATTGACGCCAGTTGAGTTTGGCCGCATTGTTTGAATCGGCAGAGCCCTGAAAACTTACCTGCGTTTTCAGACTGATTTCTTTCTCTGTTATTTGCGGGGTTTTGCATGCAGCGATGCCCAGCAACAAACAAAAAAACAGGTATACGTATTTTCTATTTTTCATTTTTCTTATTTTTATTGATCCCGATTAATTGTTTCACTCTGGTGTTGATGGTCCTGAGTCGGCGCAAAAGGCGAATCTGCTCTTCGCTTGCCCTGACATAACTTCCGGAGAGGGTTTCATGGGTTTCATCCTTTACTAAATTGCGACCATCGGCCAGGGTACCAAAAATGTAATACAGACCGGGTATGATGATGACACCAATCAAAGTACCAAACAGCATGCCTCCCATGGCTGAACCTCCTATGGTACGATTACCGATAGCACCGGCACCATGTGCAAATACCAACGGAATCAAACCGGCAATAAATGCAAGCGAAGTCATTAAGATCGGACGGAACCTCACCTTGGCTCCTTCAATTGCCGCTTCCAATACCGTGAGACCCTGTTCTCTTTTTTGCACCGCAAACTCAACTATAAGTACCGCATTTTTACCTAACAAACCTACCAGCATGATAATACCTACCTGTGCATACACATCGTTGGCAAGACCCATGGCTTTTAATAAAACAAAGGAACCCAGTATACCCACCGGAATGGATAGGATGACCGCCAATGGCAAGAGGAAACTTTCATATTGTGCAGCCAATACCAGATACACGAAGATCAGCACGATGAGGAAAATAAAAACCGATTCATTTCCTCTTCTTGACTCATCGTATGAAAGTCCTTCCCAGTCGATATCGTAGCCTTTTGGTAATGATTTGGCAGCCACTTCCCGGATCGCCTGTATGGCATCGGCAGAGGTATACCCTTTTGCAGGCAAACCCCGGATGGAAGAAGAGTTATACATATTATATCTCGAAATTTCATTGGGTCCCTGTCCTTTAATGAGTTTCATAAAAGACGAATAGGGCACCATTTCGCCATGATCGTTTTTCACAAAAAGATTGAGGATATCGGATGGCAAACGTCTGAACTCGGGTGCTGATTGCACATACACTTTAAAGAAACGGCCGAACCGTATAAAGCCCTGTTCGTAGGTACTGCCGATCAATATATTAAAATTTTCCATCGCCTTGCCAATACTCACTCCTTTTTGCATCGCAGCCTGATTATCGATCTCCAGTTCGTACTGCGGATAATTGGCAGCAAAAAAAGTAAACAGACCGCTGAGCTCTTTTCGCTTTCCAAGTTCTTCCATAAAAGCTTTGTTGATCTTATCAAAATCCTGATAATCTGTGGTCGTATTTTTGTCGAGCAGACGCAACGAAAACCCTGCAGAGGAACCAAATCCGGGAACCGGAGGCGGTTCAAAAAATTCGACGATCGCGCTCAGGTTCTTTGATTTTTTTTCAAGCTCTTCAACGATCTCGCCTACGGTATGTTTTCTGTCAGACCATGTTTTGAGATTGATCAGACAAGTACCTGCATTGGATCCACGACCTTCTGTCATGATCTCATAACCGGCCAGCGACGATACCGATTCCACCCCTTCTACTTCTTCACATATTTTCTGTAATTGTCCGCACACTTTATTGGTGGTCTCCAGGGTCGATCCCGGTGGTGTTTGTACGATCGCATAAATGGTACCCTGATCTTCGCCCGGTATAAAACCTGCAGGCAATACCTTGCTTTCCAAAACGATGGCCGCGCAAAATCCGCCAAGAATTAAGAAAGTAAGGACCCTTCTGCTTGCGATCCGTTTTAATAATTTTTCGTAGCGGCCTGTGAGCTTAAGAAAGTTATGATTGAAGCCATCGAGTATCCAGGTTATGGGGTTTTTACTTTTTGGTTTGCCATGATTATTTTTCAAAATCATTGCGCATAATACCGGTGTCAGCGTCAGCGCCACAATACCTGAAATGACGATGGATGCAGACATGGTAATTGAAAACTGCCTGTAGAAAACCCCTACCGGGCCCGACATAAATGCAATGGGAATAAATACAGCAGTCATCACCAACGTAATGGCGATGATGGCACCACTGATCTCGAGCATGACACTTTGCACCGCCTTGTAAGGTGTTACATTTTCTTCTTCCATTTTTGCATGCACCGCCTCCACGACGACGATCGCATTATCTACCACAATCCCGATCGCTAATACCAATGCAAACAAAGTGATGAGATTGATAGACAAGCCAAAAAGCTGCATCACAAAAAAAGCACCGATCAATGAAACGGGTACGGCAAGGATCGGAATCAATGTAGAACGCCAATCGCCCAGGAACAAAAACACCACAATGGCCACCAGGATGAATGCATCTCTGAGGGTATGTGTCACCTGTTCGACAGACGCATCCAGAAAATTAGAAACGTCGTAACTGATCTTATAATCTACACCAGGCGGGAAGTTGGCTTTTAATTCATTCAGTTTATTTTTTACTTCCTTAATAACCGTTGATGCATTACTACCCACGTTTTGTTTCAACACAATAGCCGCAGAAGGATGTCCGTCGAGGTTTGAATAAATATCAAAAAACTCACTGCCGATCTCCACTTTAGCCACATCTTTTAACTTGATACTTTCGCCTTGCGGGTTAGCCCTTAAAATAATATTTTCATATTCTTCGGGCTGACTGAATCTTCCTTTGTAAGTAAGTACATACTCAAGCGATTGTGCGGCAATACCAGAGCTTTGTCCGATCCGGCCCGGTCGCCCAATGATACTCTGATCTTTCATGGCATCCATCACTTCGTCAACCGAAATATTGTAGGCACGCATCCTATCGGGGTTGAGCCATATCCGCATTGCAAATTTGCGGCTTCCTAAAATCTGCGAACGGGCAACTCCGTTGATCCTATTGATTTCAGGAATCAGTTTAACGTCAGCATAGTTATAAAGAAATTTTTCATCCAGGTTTTTATCTGTACTGTACAGATTTACATACATCAGCATACTCGGCTGAATGGGTGTGATCACCACACCTTCACGTTGCACCAGTTCGGGTAAAAGTGGCATCACCTGATCGACCCTTGTCTTTACCCTG
>JADYYU010000016.1 GCA_020853515.1 Chitinophagaceae bacterium
CCACAAGCTTAGGAAAGCGAATCACCTTTTCTAATGCATGCTGAAATTTGATTTCAATTTTCTCCATCATTTTATCAGAGAATGTTTTTTTATGCGTTATTTTTTTGCTTAAAAATATAGCACTCATCATCGGGATATAGGTCAGTGATAAAATAAAAGCACCAATCAATGCAAATGCAACCGTCTGGGCCATGGGCTTAAACATTTTACCTTCTATACCTTCTAAAGTAAAGATGGGCAGATACACGATCAAAATAATAACCTGTCCAAATACCGCACTATTCATCATTTTTCCTGCCGACGATTTTACTTCATCATCCATTTCGGTTTGTGAAATGGCGTTGATTTTGGTGAAATGCTTGCTATGCGTCAACCGGTGCATCACGGCTTCTACAATGATCACGGCCCCATCGACGATCAATCCAAAATCCAATGCCCCCAGACTCATGAGGTTTCCACTGACACCAAACAAATTCATCATGATGACTGCAAACAGCATGGACAAGGGAATGACAGAGGCAACGAGTAAACCTGCTCTGAAATTTCCTAAAAAAAGTACCAATACAAAAATCACGATCAACGCCCCCTCCAACAAATTGGTTTGCACCGTGC
Source organism: Chitinophagaceae bacterium (assembly GCA_020853515.1). Lineage (GTDB taxonomy): Bacteria > Bacteroidota > Bacteroidia > Chitinophagales > Chitinophagaceae > OLB11. The sequence continues at coordinate 613 of JADYYU010000016.1, forward strand.
TGATGGCATTATTGACCATTTTGGTGCGATCGAGAAAAGGCTCTATGATCACCCCTTCAGGAAGAGTTTTTTCGATCTGTGCGACACGGGACTTTACATTTTTAATCACTTCATTACTGTTAGCTCCTTTCAGCATCATCACAATACCCCCAGCTACTTCACCCTCGTCATTGTAGCACATGGCGCCATACCGGGTCGCATATCCCTGCTTCACTTCTGCCACATCTCTGATAAATAGCGGAGCTCCGTTGCTGTTGGTTTTGACAGCTATATTCTCGATATCTTCTTTGCTGCCGATCAATCCTTCAGAGCGGATAAACAAAACCGTGGGCCCCTTTTCGATGTATGCCCCACCCGTGTTTTGATTATTTTTTTCTAAAGCATCAAAAATATCATTGATACTGATGGCAAATGCATTAAGCTTGTCCGGAGCCACTTCGATAGAGTATTGTTTGAGTTTACCTCCGAAACTACTCACCTCCGCCACCCCTTTCACACCGAGTAGCTGCCGTCGTACGATCCAGTCTTGCATAGTACGCAATTCGGTTTCGTTATACTTGAGTTCAAAGCCCGGTTTTGGACGCAGCACATACTGATAGATTTCGCCCAACCCTGTGGTGATAGGGCCTAATTCAGGGGTGCCTATTCCTTTGGGAATTATTTGTTGCACCTGCTGCAATCGTTCTGCTACTTGCTGCCGGGCCCAGTAAATATCAATGCCATCGTCGAATACGATAGTAACCAATGACAATCCGAAGCGCGAAAAACTTCTGATCTCTTTGAGTCCGGCGATGTTGCTGTTTGCCTGTTCGATCGGAAATGTAACAAGCCGTTCGATATCAGTAGCCCCATAGGAAGGAGCTACTGTAATGACCTGTACCTGATTGTTTGTAATATCGGGGACAGCATCAATCGGTAACCGTGAAAACTGATAGGTCCCGTAACCAATTAATGCCAGCAGAAATAAACCAATTATCAGTTTGTTCCTGACTGAAAATTCTATGATTCTATTTAACATATCTTGTATTTGTTTAAAAAAAGGTGAAGAAAAATATTTGTACGAATTAACTCGAATCAGTCGTCATCGCCGGCCTCTTGTTCAGCTTTCGGTTGTAACGCACCCGGTACAGTTAAACTAATTGTGTTGGCAATTTCCGTATGTCTGATTTGGCCACCTAAATATCCGGCAAACGCCATCAATGCAAACGAAAGGCAAGCTACGATGAGGGTGATGACAAAAAAAATGTTGACTATTTTTGATTTTTTAAATTGTAAAATCAAACTGATCAGTGCAAAAATTCCTGCTGCTTCCATCACCCAAAGAGCTTGCTCAGCAGCTTCTTCGTGGTCATGAATCATAGATTTTGAAATGCCCTGCAGATGTTCCACTGCTTCTTCCGCAGGTTCACCAGTAAGAAAAACCGGTATAGCAATCAATGCCATTACAAGGACCACAACAGCACCTATGGCTTTAATGTTTGTTTGTTTTTTGAAAATACCATGCAACATGATGGCACTGCCGATCATTGTTCCGATAATAGGGAAATGATTGAGCAGCAAATGAAAATGTGTTAAGTTCATTGCTTAAATTTTAGATTTGAATAATATAAAATAAATGGACTAATTTCCGAGTTGAACTCCGGAAATGGGCGATGGAATTGGAGTAAAACTTTAAGGTATGGAGCCGAATCTGCCGAATAGCGAAGCTATCACGATCTTAAAAAATTATACAGAATTAAACAAATCTTGGAGGTTGCCAAATGGCAGATAAATAAGAAGGAGTGAGGACAGACCTCATCGGTATAAACGTTTGCGTAATATAAAAATCCTTAAACGGAGTGCTTGTATAATGCTGAACTTCAGTCATAATCATTTGAAATGAAATGAAACTACTGCTGCAGGATTTAAAAGGCAGTTCCATATCTCTTTCATAATCGGCATCTACCACATCACTTTGTCCATAATGAATTTGCAAAAATTCGATCATTGTAATAAAACTATTATGGGTCTGATGCTCGTGGTAATGTTCAACGAAGGTTTTGAGTTTAAGTAACTGGTGAATCTCAGTCGTTGTAAAAACGTACAGCACTAGTAAAGATATAGCCAATATTCTTTTCACCGGATGCAAAATTACGAAATTATATGTTCTTATTTCAATTAATTACTGTTTTGATACGTGAGGTACTTTATTCCGATTAGAGGTTTTCAGTCCAGACATATTGTACCTTGTCAGACATGTGCAAAAATCCATGCCCTTCCTGCTTGCTCAGAAGTGCTACAGCAAAGGTTGTTAGCCATTTTATACAGGTCACATGCATAGTGGTGCGTTAGCTTACCTGTGCGTGAACAATTGATGATTCCGCAATTTTTTGAAGGCAATATGCATGTACAATAACAATTATGTAATTAATGCCCTTATTAATATAACAGGCTGATCCGACAAAAGTGGATCTTTGTAATCATACTTCTATACTCATCTTTAAATATAAAATATCATGAAATACATTACTGCAATACTTATCCTTATGGGACTATGTGTAAATATTTCTGCTCAAACAAATACACTTACAACTTCAGCCCCGTTGGCATGGCAGAAATTATCAGAGATCACTATTCCTTTTGAAAATAATATGGGTGGTGCTGATATTCCGGTTTTTGAAAAAGAAAAATACGGATCTATTCACTTTAAGATCAAAAATGGACAAATGGAATTAAAGACCGTTGTGATAACCTTTGAAAATGGTGAAAAGCAGGAAGTGCTGCTAAATGAACGACTTGATGCAAGCAAGGATAGCCGGATCATAGATCTGTTGGGCGACAGACGTGTTATTACAAGTGTTTCTTTCACCGTAGCGGCAATACCCCGCACCGACGACAAGAATGTAGCCATTCAGCTTTATGCCAGCACTTCCACTGTTGAACCGAACGGTAAGGTTATCACCAAATCTAACAGTACTAAGAAAAAAATGAAACCGGTAGCCAACAGGTATAAAAAGATCCAGTAAACAAAAAAATGACTTTTAGGCCAATTCCTTTTGCATTAAATAATCATCAAATAAATTAGGATTTGCTTTTTCTGCTGCTTCAATAGGATCAAAACTGGACAAGATATCCGCCTTGTTTTTACGAACAACCACCGAATGTTCATAATGCGCCGAAATAGAGCCATCATCTGTAAAGATAGTCCAGTCATCTTCACCCACACTGACTTCTCTGGTACCCATGTTGATCATTGGTTCGATTGCGATCACCAAACCATCCTGTAATTTTAGCCCGTTACCACGCTTACCATAATTAGGAACATCCGGTTCCTCATGCAAATTGCGACCGATACCATGACCAGTAAGTGAACGAACCACGCCATAACCATTTTTCTTTTCGGTATGCTCCTGAATAGCCCAACTGATATCGCCAATGCGACAACCCACGATCGCCTTTTCGATACCCTTATAAAGAGATTCTTTCGTAATACGCATCAGCCGTTGAATTTCTTTATCTACTTCACCAATAGCAAATGTATAAGCACTGTCTCCTACGTAGCCATTCAGCACAACGCCTGTATCAATACTGATCACATCACCTTCGGCCAGTTCATCATGGGTCGGAAAGCCGTGCACCACCGCATCATTGACACTGATACAGCAATTATAAGGGAAGCCTCTGTAACCCTTGAAGGCAGGTTTTGCACCGTTATCCTGAATAAACTCTCCGGCCAGTTTATCTAAAAATAGAGTGGTAACTCCGGGCTTAATTTCTGCAGCCAGAACAGCAATTGTAGCAGATACCAATAAATTACTTTTTCGAAGTAATTCTACTTCGTCGTTGGTTTTATAATAGATCAATGGAATATTTTTTGCAAAAGTAGGAAAATGCAGCTAATAATAATCAATGTAGTCCTGTAAAAATCAGACTTATCCTCATTCCCACAGTAACCATGCTGAAACAAAGACAGATACAGGATATTGCTGAGCGTCAGCCGAATCCATTCGGAAAAGTTGACAGCGCGATTGATTTAATTAGCAGGCAAAAAAAAAAGTGCCCCGAGGACACTTTCTTAATTTTGAATAGATAATATTTTAAGCTCCTGCTGAAACAGCCTGACGACCTGTAATACGACCTGTCTTCATCAGACCATCGTAATGACGCATGAGCAATTGGCTTTCAATTTGTTGCAAGGTATCGAGTACCACACCCACCATGATCAGCATTGAGGTACCTCCATAGAAACTTGCGAAACCCTGTGTGATATGTAATTGACCTGCGATACCCGGCATGATACCGATCAAGGCCAGAAAAATAGCACCCGGCAGGGTAATTCTGTCCATAATAGCACCGATATAATCAGCAGTATCCTGACCTGGTTTAATACCCGGAATAAATCCGTTATTACGTTTCAGGTCATCAGCCATTTGTGTAGGATTAAAGATCAAAGCTGTGTACAGATAGGTAAAGCCGATCACCAGAATAGCATAGATAATATTGTAAACAGATGATCCGGGATTACTCAGACTTTTAGCTAAACCCTGGGCTGTTTCTGTATTTGAAAAACCAACCAAAGTAGAAGGGATAAACAACATGGCCTGAGCAAAGATGATTGGCATAACACCTGAACTGTTTACTTTAATCGGAATAAAGTCCCTGTTACCTGAAATATCCTTGGCACTCGATGCACCAACGATTCTGCGGGCATAATTTAAAGGAATACGACGGGTACCCTGTACCAGTAAGATAATAGCCATGATAACCAATACCATTACAGCGATTTCGATCAGAAACACCAGTATAGGTTGTGAAGCAAACTCCTGAGCCATAGATGACGGGAGACGGGCGATGATACC
>JADYYU010000017.1 GCA_020853515.1 Chitinophagaceae bacterium
TCGTACCCGTTCAGCAGTTGCAAAAGCGATTTTTAATTGAGGTACTCGAACCGGAAGCAACGGATGCCTATCTTGCCTGGAATTTTTTTTATGCGATTCTGGTGCAAAAGGAAGGCTATAGCGATTACGCTTATGAAACCTATGCTGCGCAATAACTTTCGGAACATCCTGAATTGCAGGCTGAATTGAATCGGAAGCGAAATGTGGATACTGCCTTTGCAGCCAACGCCGCGGCTCAGCTTGATTTTGTTGTTAAGTCTTCACCTTACTATGAAAAGGGTCACAATCTTTATCCTGTTTTTCGCTTATTGAGCGAAGTTGAACAGGCTCCTGATGAAAAGCGTGGCAACGGCACTGATTACAGGAATAAAAATGACGAATAGCAGACCTTATTGCGGCTGAGCTAAAATGGGATACCTTTGCAAAGCGAAATTTATCTATGAGTAAAACAGTTCTTATTACCGGTAGCACCAGTGGCATTGGTAAAGCCATTGCAGAAGGCTTTGCAAAAAAAGGGTATAATATTATTTTTAACGGTCTTGAAACAGATGGTCCTGTAATTGCGCAAAATTTGGCGACAGCTTACGAAATCGAATATATGTACTCTGCGGCCAATATGCTGCAGCCAGATGAACTGAGATCCATGGTTGAATCCGCTATCAGTCAATTTGGTGCGGTTGATATATTAATCAACAACGCAGGGATACAGCATGTGTCACCACTCGAAACTTTTCCGGATGAAAAATGGGACGCTATCCTGGGGGTTAATCTCAGCGCTGCTTTTCACCTCACAAAAGCGGTATGGCCATCCATGAAACAACAAAAGTATGGTCGTATTATTAATATGTCGTCAGCACATGGTTTGGTAGCTTCTGAAAATAAAAGTGCTTACGTAGCATCCAAGCACGGACTGATTGGTTTTACTAAGGCAACGGCCCTTGAAGGAGCACCTTTTAATATTACCTGTAATGCAGTATGCCCTGGCTATGTACACACACCCATCGTTGAAGGGCAAATTGCCGACCAGATGAGACTGCATAATATGAGTGCCGATGAGGTTGTTCAAAACATAATGCTGGCCAAACATGCTATTAAATCGTTTGTTCCCATAGAGCTGGTTGTTAATACTGTCCTGTTTCTGGCCGAAGAGTCAGCCTCAGCGATAACCGGTATAGCCCTGCCGGTAGAAGCAGGCTGGACCGCTCAATAATTTCTTTTTGTATTTTTAAACAATTATCCATGAATGAGTATCCATTGCACCACACGATCGAGGTGAATCAAATAAGTCTGCATGTGATCGAATATCCAAATGATAATCCGCCAATGTTGCTGATGCATGGTTTAACGGCCAATGCACATGCTTTTGACGGATTAATTCAGACCGGTTTAGCAGACGATTTTCATGTGTATAGCGTCGACTTACGGGGACGCGGCTTAAGCAGCAAACCGTTAAATGCCTATAGCATTGCGGAGCATGCACAAGATATAATGGGTTTGCTGGATGTCTTGCATATTGATCAGATTATTCTGTGCGGTCATTCTTTTGGCGGATTACTCGCGAGCTACCTGGCATATCATTATACTAATCGTTTTTTACAGGTTATTTTATTGGATGCCGCTCCTGAAATGAATCCGCGCTCGGCAGAAATGCTCAGTGCTGCCATCATGCGGCTCGACCAGTCGTATCCAACTTTTGAAGAGTATTTGTCTTCGATCCGGAAGGCGCCGTATCTGACATGCTGGGATGAGGCCATGCTTAGTTACTATATAGCCGATGTGGAAACGGCAACCGACAGATCGGTCAAACCCCGAAGCAGACTTCAGGACATTATTCAGATTGCAGTGGCCGTTTCAAAGGAGCCATGGAACCTTTATTTTACACAAATGAAGCAAAAAGTAATACTGATCAATGCGTTAGAAAACTACAATCTGGATATGCCACTGTTACTTCCTGAGAAGGCAAAATCTATCGTTGCCGAGATGCAGGATGCTGCCTATGTTTCCATGTCAGGAAATCATCAAACAATGCTGTATGGCAAACATGCTGAAGAACTCCTCAAAATCATACGAATATTTACATCGCCAGTTTAACGGTTAGACGCCATCATTTTTTTGCTTACTCTCTGAGTCATTAAGATGATGAGAACAGCCGGCATCCAAACAATATTAAAACGGTCGCCCTGATAAAAGGAAGTGCCTGCAGTAACAAAAATATAGTCGGCATACAGCAAAAGCAAAAATTGCAGAAGGAATACCTTATCCGGATGCAAAGTTCGCCTGATAAGGCGGACTGCATAAACGAAATTCAGTATCAGTAAACAAATCACAAACAACATATTCCATATTCTTGTTATACCAAACAATTGGGTTCGGAAGGGAGTTATAAATTTGTTTTCGACACGCATATCCCTGATGAAAGTATTGCCTGTATGGAAGTTACTGCGAAAATTATCTGCGAGCGCTATAACTAAATACTGCAGGTCATTTTGAAGGATATTTCTGGTCTCCTCCTTTACCAATGTATGCTGTACATTGTACAAAGTGCTTTCGGATAATCCGGCCGTTTTTGAATTCAATTGCTGATCGCGGCTCAGCATGGTCGTTGCAATGTCTTTGTGAAACTTTGCTGCTTCTACCGAAGTATGCAGATAGCGATACATCGTAAGGTCGTCAATGCAGGAAATTTTATAGATGTTAAACTTTGCATGCATGCAAAATATTTGCAGCCCGATGCCTAGTAAAATGATCAGTGCTGCTGGAATACAGGCTGTTATTTTTTTACTTAGCACGAAATACATAATCAATGCAATAAAACAGACAACACAGATATAAATTAGCACAGGTTTACATAATGTGGCGACGCAAACCAACGCAAAAGACAGCAGCAGATCCCTGTTTTTTTGCATGCTTAAGTACTTTTGCAAATGATAGAATGCAGCTATGATCAGAAATAAAAAGTATATTTCAGTTGTGATATGAAATGTATAAATCACGAAACTCATATTGCATAACATGATGATGACGGCATGTAGCGCCCGTGAGTGATTGCTCATTGCCCTGATCGTTTTGTAAAGCAGCCACGTACTGTAGCATAATAAACTAAACTGCATCAGATATGCTAAACAAAAAAATGCGCTGCTGGTTTTAAATAGCAAATAGGGGAGCGCAAGAAAAAAAGCATAGCCAAAACTTCGTAATGGATGCGGCGAAAAGTTAGAGGTAAGCAGTTGTGTTGCATCTATATAGGAAATCGCATCAAATGGGCGATGGTATTCATATTGCGTTGCCTGTTCAATGAAAGGTGCGAAAATAAAAAGCATTCCGGCATTAACAAGGATGATCAGAATTAAAACACGTTGCCCATTATTCATTGCTGTAAATTTATACAAACAAGTGTGATATTGCATATTCTGCTCTCCTATTTCTTTGCTGTTCTAAGATTTATTCGGAATGGTATGGTATCTTTTTTGAAATCCTTTATCTTTACCCTGAAAAAGAAAAAGTCATGATGGTAAAATTATTTGCCAGTGCTGTCTATGGCGTTGATGCCATAACTATAACTACTGAGGTGGACGTACTGGATGGTTTAAAATTTTTTGTGGTCGGGCTGCCGGATAATGCAGTCAAGGAAAGTCAGCACCGGGTCGAAAGTGCCTTGAAGAATAACGGCTATCGGTTTCCGCGAATTAAGGTAATTGTGAATCTGTCACCAGCCGATATTAAGAAATCTGGCAGTGCCTTTGACCTGCCGATCGCCATTGGTATTCTGGGGGCCACCGAGCAGGTGAAGACCGATGATTTGCATAAGTATATCATCATGGGTGAGCTATCGCTTGATGGTTCCATTCTGCCCATTAAAGGGGCTTTGCCAATTGCTATTCAGACGAGGAAGGAAGGTTTCGAAGGTTTGTTTGTGCCGATACAAAATGCACGGGAAGCCGGTATGGTTAATAAACTCAATGTTTATGGGATATCGCATATCAATGAATTGATCGATCACCTCAATGGCTTTAAGAAAATTGATCCGGTAGAAGTGAATACCCGCGATGAATTTTTTCATTCACAATATGATTTTGAAATTGATTTTTGTGATGTCAAAGGTCAGGAAAATATTAAACGCGCACTTGAAATTTCAGCAGCCGGAGGTCATAATCTCATCCTGATCGGTCCGCCGGGTGCCGGCAAAACCATGCTTGCCAAACGACTCCCTTCCATTCTGCCACCCCTTTCATTATCGGAGGCGCTCGAAACGACTAAAATACATTCAGTGGCAGGCAAACTTCCGGAAAACGCGACCTTAGTGTCGAAGCGTCCTTTCCGCTCTCCGCATCATACCATTAGTGATGTGGCTTTGGTAGGAGGCGGTGGAAATCCGCAACCCGGTGAAATATCACTCGCTCATAACGGGGTTCTTTTTCTAGATGAACTGCCTGAATTTAAGAGGACCGTTCTTGAAGTGATGCGGCAGCCGATGGAAGAACGGAGAGTGACGATTTCGCGGGCAAAAATGTCGATCGATTATCCTGCCAGTTTTATGCTGGTGGCGAGTATGAATCCCTGCCCCTGCGGCTATTTTAATCATCCTGAAAAAGAATGTAGTTGTCCGCCGGGGACTGTTCAAAAATATTTAAACAAGATTTCAGGGCCTTTATTAGATCGGATAGATCTGCATGTAGAAGTAACGCCGGTCTCTTTTGCTGAGTTGTCATCAGGGACTACAAGACAAAGTGAAAAAAGTGAAGATATCAGAACGAGGGTCATTAAGGCCCGCGAAATTCAGGCCGAACGTTATAAAGAACAGGAGGGTGTTTATGCGAATGCGCAAATCAGCAGTAAACAACTGCAGGAGATTTGTGTTATTAATCAGGCAGGTCAAAACCTGCTCAAGACCGCCATGGAAAGACTCAACTTATCAGCCAGGGCTTATGACCGGATATTGAAAGTTTCGCGCACCATCGCTGACCTTGCAGGATCTGCTGACATTAAAACAGAACATCTGGCGGAGGCGATACAGTACAGGAGTTTAGATCGGGATAATTGGGGGAGTTGAGTAATTTGAAGATTTGACAATTGACAATTTGAA
>JADYYU010000018.1 GCA_020853515.1 Chitinophagaceae bacterium
ATTGTACAGCCGGGATGAAGTATATAAACTCCGGACTTTGATTGTAAATACTTTTCAACTGCTGTTGCCTCATCACTGTGTACATTTCAAAAGCCTGTCTGTCTTTATCTTCGCTCCAGTGCAGCTTGTCGTGCAGATGCACATGAATACTAAGATATAGCGATGCCGTTATTGCAAACGCCAGGATACGGCTGATTTTTGATTTGTATTCATAAAACAGCAGGGCAGCAGATAGTACCGGTACAATTACAATGAAAGCCAGGGCCCGTTCCGGTAACCAGGCCCCGGTAATACCTTTAATAACAAAAGGCGCAGACAGAAGTGCGATATTCAGCAGATGCAAAAAACGAAACTGAATTTTGACTGGCAGAAAAATAAAATAGATATGCAAGGCAAGCAAAGGATAAATACCGAACCAGATACCTGTATAGAAATCTGCATAGCAATGCAAAGGCAGTAAATGTAAAACCAGATAATTAGCATCAGCAGTTGCTGCGCTCATTCCCGGTGCAAGCCCCGTTCCTGCAATCATTGGTGACAGGAGTATAAAGCTGAATGCGAACGAAAGCAGGGGGTATAGTATTATAAAATGCCATTGCTTTTTGTTCTGCAATAATATGAAAATAGTCACTGCAAACGTACTGAAAAGGATAAAATAAACATGCGAAAGCATGCTGCAAACACCCAGTGCATTGAGTATGGCCAGCAGGGCGATTTGCGCAATGGAGGCTCTTTGCTGTAAATAGCTGTACAGTAAATAGGAACTCAGCAAAGCAAAAAACACTTCGAACATTACACCCCGTGCATACAACATATAAAACACTGATACCGGTAAGCAGGCAAACAGGATCATAGTGCAAAGCGCTATCCACTCATGGCCGGAGATTTTTTTAACAATCACAAAAACGGTTGCGCAACAAAGTAGTCCCGCTGCAATGGAAGGTACTCTCAATACGAAGGTGCTGACAGAAAATAGCCTTGCAAATATCCAGCTTACTATATTGTGCAGAGGATAGTTGTTATATACAAACAGACTGTTCAGTATATTTTTGCTTAAAAAGAAATTGTAATTCCAGGCTTCATCATGTTGTATATAGTAGATGTTTGCATAGTAAATACTCCGGAAAAGAACGATACAAAAACTGAGGCCCAACAGCAAATTTACGCGGTCTGCATTGCAGAAAAGTAAGGTTGCGAAATTTCTGATATGATTTAAGATTAGCAGCGAAAATAATTCCAGGCGATGCAGAATACGGCCCTTTAATTTAATGCAGGCGACACATACAATGAGCGAACAGGCAGAAATCCAGGGTGTAAGGCCGGATAAAAAGTTAAATTTTTTCACTGTGAAGTAATGCTGAGTCACTACCTGCTGTAGGTCGGGCCTGCCTGTTTCGGCCAGTACGGTCTGAATCAATTGCTCATAGGAAATTAACCTGAAAAATAAAAAAGAGGAACTAAGTAAAACAAGCAGGAGCCCGATCGAAAGATAAACAACCCGTGCGAGGTTTTTCGCTAGCATGTCACCTCGTTGATCGCTTCAATAATGATGTGGCAGGCGCTGCGTATTTCAGCTTCGCTAATGGTTAATGGCGGTGCTATGCGCAAAGCATGGCTTGCAAACAAAAACCAATCGGTAAATGCGCCTTTGCTGATACAGGTGTCAATTATTTTTTTGTTGGTTTCATAACTGTCAAAATGAAGGGCCATCAGTAATCCGCAACTTGAAATTTTTAAAATGGAAGGGTGCTGCAGTAATTCTGTAAACAGTTGCTCTTTGAACTGTACTTCATCGATGAGGTTTTCTTTCAATAAAAATTCGAGTCCGGCCAAACCGGCGGCGCAGCAAACCGGATGCCCTCCAAAAGTAGTAATATGGCCCAATACGGGGTTAAAGCTTAGTGTATCCATCTTTGGCTTTGAAGAGATAAACGCGCCCAGTGGCATGCCTCCGCCCAGTGCTTTACCCAGCAACAAGATATCGGGTACGATGTCGCATTGCTGAAAACGAAACAAGGACCCTGTGCGACCAAATGCCGTTTGAATTTCATCCAGGATCAGTAAGCAGCCTGTTGCGTCGCATTTTTGTCTGATCGCTTTCAGCCAATTGTTATCCGGTGTGAATACACCTGCTTCGCTTTGCAAAGGTTCGAGTATAATACAGGCCGTTTTTTCATCAATAAAATTCAGCACATCATATTGGTTGTACTCTAACTGATAAACGTCTGGCAGCAGCGGTCTGAAGGCCTGTTGCCAGTATTCGCTCCCCATTACACTCAGCGCGCCTTGTGTACTGCCATGATATGAATTGGTAAACGAAATAATTTTGCTTCTGCCGGTAATTCGTTTTGCGAGTTTCATAGCTCCTTCAGTAGCTTCGGTGCCGCTGTTGGTAAAATAAATACTTTGCAAATTTGCCGGTAATTGTGCGGCAAGCGCCGTAGCATATTTTACTTGCGGACTCTGTATCACTTCGCCATATACCATTACATGCAGATACTCGTCTACCTGTTTTTTAATAGCGTCTTTTACAAAGGGATTACCATGACCAGTATTGCAAACGCTGATGCCCCCGATCAGATCGATATGAGGCCTGCCATGTTGATCGTACAGATAGACGCCCTCGGCTTTTGATACTTCAAAACAGAGCGGGGCCTCTGAAGTTTGTGCAACATGCTGTAAAAATAACTGGCGTTGGGTCATGGTGTGCAAAGAAAAGAAATAATCGGAACCAAAAATAACAATCTGCCGAAAAGTAATCTGCAGTGGCCTACAGCACTCCTGATAATTATCCTTACTTTTGTCACATAATTCTGACATACATATACTTTTTAATTATTTTACTTTTCAATTCTTTCCTATGCCAGTCATTCTTCCGGTAAAAGGTATTTCACCTCTGATCCCTGCTTCTTGTTTTGTAGCGCCCAATGCCACAGTAGTGGGCGATGTGGAAATGGGAGAGGAGTGCAGTATCTGGTTTAATGCCGTAATACGCGGTGATGTTAACAGCATTCGTATGGGGCATAAGGTCAATATTCAGGATGCTGCCTGTTTACACTGCACCTATGAAAAAACAAAAACCATCATCGGGAATAATGTGTCTATCGGGCACCATGCACTCGTTCATGGCTGTACCGTTGAAGATCATGTGCTGATTGGTATGGGAGCCATTGTGATGGACAATGTCCATATCGGCAGCCACACCATTATTGCCGCGGGAGCGGTGGTGCTCGAAAATACGCGTTGCGAAAGCGGAAGTATTTATGCAGGAGTACCTGCCAGAAAAGTGAAGGATATTTCGCAGCAACTGATCCATGGCGAAATCAACCGGATCGCAGAAAATTATGTAATGTACAGCGGCTGGTTTAAAGATGAAAAGTAACCAACTTATTCAAACCATTATTGTAACTGCTTCCGCCCATCTGCTGAGCAATTGGCGGGCTGCTTGTTAATTTTTTAAAATTCATTAAATCTTTTTTTACCTTAGTAGGGTAAAAAATATTTTTTATGATAAATATTTTCACATGATCAGAAATATCCTTTTTTACTGTTCCCTTTTTATTTTATTTTTTATACCCGATGCAAGATCACAGGGAGGTATCTGGACACACATGCATGGCAGCATTGGCTCGGGCGCTATGGGTGTGTATGGTACCAAAGGAATCGCCAACCCAACCAATACCCCTTCTGGCAGATATCAGGGCGCTTTCTGGACCGACAAACAAGGTCGCTTCTGGCTGTTCGGAGGCTACTACCCATGGGGATATGCAAATGACATGTGGATGTTTGACCCGCTGACGGTGCAATGGACCTGGATGAATGGTCCACAAGGTATTTCAGACCAGAATGGCGAATTTGGTATACAGGGTATTCCATCTCCGCTCAATTATCCCAGTGCCCGAACGTTTGGTCCAAATTGCTGGACAGACACCAGCGGACATTTGTGGCTGTATGGAGGTCATGGCTATGACGTAAATGGAGCACAAGGAGGCTTGTCTGACCTGTGGAAGTATGATGTCAGCACCAATGAGTGGACCTGGGTAGCTGGTTCAAATCTCATCAATGTGATACCTGTACATGGTACGATGGGCGTTTCAGCGCCGGCCAATGATCCGGGTGCGCGCGAAGAATGTAAATCAGGCTGGGTAGATGAATATAACAATCTGTGGATGTTTGGCGGACAGGATGGCGCAACTGCTACCATCGTGACCAATGTAAGAAATGATTTATGGAAGTATGACATTTCAACTCACTTATGGACCTGGATGAAAGGCTCGGCTGCTATGAACAACAACGGCTCTTACGGCACAAAAGGGATCGAACTTGCAACGAACAATCCGCCCGCCAGATTGTCTTACACGAAATGGAAAGGTAAGGATAAGTGCTTTTACGTTTTTGCCGGAGGTCACAGTGCGGCTGCAAGAAATGATCTCTGGAAATATAATCCTGCAAGCAATAACTGGACCTGGATATCAGGTATGCAAACGCAAAATAATCAGGGGACGTATTCGGGGTATTGCGATCCGGATTCGCTGAAGTACCCCAGTGCCCGTATCGAAAATCAAACGGTAGCTACCGCAACCTGCACCGAAGTTTTCTGGTCGTTTGGCGGTTTTAAAACGATTGTCAATACACAGTCATATAACGATTTGTGGTTATACAATCTGACCACCAATAAATGGACCTGGGTGAGCGGCAGTCAGGCCACCAATATCAATCCTAATCCCGGTCCGATCGGCGTGCCGCAGCCCGGGCGTTATATCGGTAGTAAAGGGGGCGTATTTATCTGGACGGATGCACTAAATGACCTCTGGATCTTTGGTGGACTGGCTTTTGACAGCACCTTATTGCCGGCTCCCGGCGCTTTGGGTTTAAAAAATGATCTCTGGCGCTTTCAGCCGGATACCAGTTGCTTTGATGCCAGTTTTTATTCTGTCCTAAATCTGGAGTATCCGCTTGATTCAACATTTTGCCCGGGAGATACCACCACAATGCCGGTGCCTGACAATACAGATCTGGTGATCACACCTGCTACCGACTATCATTACACACCCGATTCTTCACTGCTGGTATTTAATCCGACCGTTACTACTACCTACACGGTCACCGGTGCCGAACGGGGCATCTGCACGGGGAAGGATACCATCGTGTTTACCATATTTGTAGATCCCTTTCCGGTAGCCGGTTTTACAGTATCGCCGGTCACGTCACTCACCACCGAGCCATTGATCACCCTGACCAATACATCAACACTGGCTGCAACATATGGATGGTATTACAACAATTTACTGTTTGCAAACAGCACCGATGCCGCTTATAACGGCAGTGACAGTGGAGAATATTGCTTTACGCTCATAGCTTATAACTCGCTTGGATGCTCAGATACCGATAGTAATTGTGCATATAAATTACTTCCTGATCAGATATTTGTGCCCAGTGTTTTTTCGCCAAACAACGATCGTAACAATGATGATTTCAAAATTATTGCCAGTAATATTACACTGAGATCATTTGTAATTTATGACCGCTGGGGCGAAATGGTTTTTAGTACAAAAGATTTGAAAAAAGGATGGGACGGCAAGTTTAAAGGTAAAGAATGCGAAATAGGCACCTACTACTATTATATTGAATATGATAGTTTCAAAGGACGCAAAACACTTAAAGGCGATATTAATCTGGTGCGTTAAAGAAATAATTGTGACTGCATTCACACCCGACAGTATAGCTTTTTACTTGGGGGGATGTATTTAATGAAGCTGTCCAATTAACTGAACAGGCAGGAAGTTAATAAAAGCATGCGCTCATCTACTTCCATTTCTCTTCAATCGTCTCAAAAATTTTAGCATAATTCACATATCTTTCTTCAGATATGATACCATTGGCAACGGCCTCTTTAACGGCGCAGCCCGGTTCATTAAAATGACTGCAGTTATTGTATTTGCAATGTACCAGTTCTTTTTTTATTTCAGGAAAATAGCCAGATAGTTCGGCCCGGCTTACATTTACAATACCGAGCTCGCGAATGCCCGGGGTATCTATGATCTGCCCGCCTGCAGGCAGGTCATACATCTGGGCAAAAGTTGTGGTATGCATGCCTTTGCCACTCCACTCTGAAACCTCTTGCGTAAATAAGTCCTTTTCGGGTAAGATGTTGTTGATCAGGGTCGACTTGCCCACTCCACTATGCCCCGTCAGCAAACTAACCTTCTGATGTATCAGTTGGTGCAAGGCTTCCATCCCTTCGTTTTTTTCGGCAGAAACCAGATACACTTCGTAACCGGCTTTTTCATAAATAGCTTTCAGATATTGATAATAATTCTTATCCTCAAAATTAAGCAGATCGGATTTATTAAATATAAGAACAGCCTTCAGGTGGTACACTTCGCAGGATACCAGAAATCGATCGATAAATCCTGTAGACGTGCGTGGATCCTTCACCGTTGCAATCAGAATGCTCTGGTCGAGATTAGAAGCAACGATATGTTTTTGGTTTTTATTATGCGGCGAAACCCTCACCAGATAGTTTTTTCGTTGGTCGATCGCAGTGATCATCACGGTATTTTCGCTTTCACTTTCCGGTTCTACCGTTACATGATCACCAACCGCAATCGGGTTGGTTGAAGTGATTTCCTTATCAATTTTAAATTTACCTTTCATGCGCCCCTTGCTAAATGCTCCGTCTGCGGTTTTGCATAAGTACCAGCTTCCGGTTGATTTATAAATGATGGCTTTCAACAAAGTATTTTTGTCAAAGATACAGCTTCCCTGTTTTCAGTTAAAATAAAAAAGCAGGCCAAAATGAATTGGACCCGCTTTTTCGAAAACACACACTATGTTTGACCGGTGAATTGCAGTGATTGAATGCCGTACTATGTTATATACGACGGCACTGACCTCCTGGATTTAAAAAATACAATTTAAATAAAAATGGCAGAGCAGATGGTTATTTATGATGTTTTCACCGAACCGTTACATTCAGATCAGATACATTTCTTCATAAAAAAGAGAAGCAGAAAAAAAGATTAAAATAGTGAGGTTGATGGATTAAATTTTCCCCAATACATACATTTCACTCATCGTTGGGGCTGGTACGCCGCCTTTTTTCTCCAGTGTAATTGCAAATGCTTGCGGGATTTGGATGTCTTTCATTTATTGAAAAACAGCGACCGGCGACTGATTATTTTCTATCATGCCAATGTCAACAGGTTTGCCGTCTGCAATAGCCCATAGCTGGTACTGCTTGTCGGATGGAGGAGCAGGTAGGTTGATATTGGCAATAAATACCTCACTGGACGTTTTGTTCCAATAAATGGCCACGGATGAGGCCGGACTTTTTTCCGGAATGCCTGACAGATTAATTTTCTGATAGCGTTCGTTGCTCATCACTTCTACCTGCTTACTAAGAGTTGCAAGGGCCGTCTCTGCTTTAATTTTACTTTCTTTTTGAAGCGCGATCTCTTGCTGTAACTGATCGGCATCTTTACTTTTGTTATACAGTAAATAGCCGAAACTCACAGTGAGGAGTAACAGCACGGATGCGGCAATGCGTATCCAGCCTGTCGTCTGCATGGTTCTGACATTTCCGGTCGTGGGGTGCTGTGTAACAGGTGTTTCTTCAGGTATTGAAGCACTGACCAGCGGACTAGCTGTCAGCGAAAGGTCTTCATTTTTTAAGTCATTTAAAGCACTCATCACAGAAGCCTTCAGATGTGCCGGCGGGGTCCGTTTCATTTCGAGTGCGATCGCTTCAAAAGTGGCGTACAAGGTATTCAGCTCATCCTGTATTTCAGGATAGATATGGCTCATACATTCCACTTCCTGTTTCTCCTGAGGAGAAATCAGACCTGAAACATATTGTTCCAGTATACCGCTCGATATGTATTCGTTTACGTTCATTTTCTGCCGACTAAATTTTTGATCTCCATCATTGCATTTCGTATTTTAGTTTTAACACTCCCTAAAGGCATTTCATTCAAATCTGAAATTTCCTGGTGGGTATATCCTTTAAAATAATGCTGTATAATTATTTCTTTATGTTCCGGTTTTATTTTTTCGATTATGTTTTGTACGCCGATCTTGTCTGTATTGATATTGGTAGTGTTTGCCTGTTCATTAGAGATATGTACGCTTTTATACTCCTTTTGGTTTTCAGCGATCCTGTTTTTTTGCCGGTACCGGTCAATAGCCTTATTGCGGCAAATGTGCAACATCCAGGTAAAAAGGCTGCCACCTTTGCTTCCGTCATAAGTTGCGATATTTTTCCAGATGTTTACAAAGGTATCCTGTAATACGTCATTGGCATCATCTTCATTGTTGACTACTTTAAAAATAATACCATACAGGGCCGCTGAATAATTATCGTATAAGTACGCATATGCCTTTTCATCTTTTTCTTTTAAAGAAGAAATAAGTATTTGCATATTGCTGAAATCACTCATGAGTTTGCGAAGTTAGTAAAAAGAGTTTATGTTTTGCGCCACGCTCAAAAAAGAGTTTTTATGGTATCATACTCGATCAGACGACCGTAAGGCAACTTAATAATGCAAAGATTTCAGGTTTCCGGTGATATTAGATTATGCAATCTGCGCTATATCTTGCATGATTGCCATCTTGAACTTCTCAAAGCCACGGACAATCAGCAGGGTCTGCACGATACTTGTTGTATGCGGGTCATTTTTTGATTGTTGCTTATGAAAAATGGTGCTGTTAATGGCATTTAAAATAATCGAAGGGTTCAAGGCAGTCGCTGCATTTATAAAGCGCTTTGCAGGCTGTTGATCCAAACTGACTG
>JADYYU010000019.1 GCA_020853515.1 Chitinophagaceae bacterium
GATGCCATGTTCGCACCTTTGGGTCGTATAGCAAAACAGTCAACGAAAAACATATGTACAAACCGTAGTAAGTTGGATGTATGCCTGCAATCGATTCGAATGCAGTGCGGTAAAAAACATGATCAATTTTCAACGGAGAGCTCACTGCACCATCAAAATGTACCAGCCGGTTAACCAGCCGTCCATGCAGCACATTGGCAATTGCGAAATACCTGAGCTCGCCCCGGAATGAATGACGGGACAATTTGAGCGCCAGCGGAATTACAAAAGGCATCACCAGTAATGACACTTTCCGCTCAAGCAATGAATACAACAGATGACGAAGGCCGGGATCTGTCAGTGGTAGATACAGGATATAAAATAGATAGCCCAAACCAAATATAATCGCCCGATTCAATTCCCATTTAGTGAGCGTAACCTTTTGAAAAATGGCATTCAACAGCACCCAGCACGAAAAAAAAATAAATAGTAAGGTCTGCACCTGATGTGGCAGAAAAAAAGACACAAACAACAACTTGTATATCCAGGTTTCGTATTTTTGATATAAGCGATTCATCATAGGCGGTGCATAAATGCCTGATGTTTTGCGTGAACAAATTGCCCGAAAGCCTCCCTGAATTTTTCGGCTGAAAAAAAGGCTGCATGTGCGCTGATACCGGCATGGTCGCACAGCGGATTCTGCTCAAAATAATTGACGGCCTGCATGATCGATTCAACGGTTTGCTCTTCAAAAAAGTAACCGCTCAACCCTTCAGCGACGGTCTCCAGATAGCCCCCGTATTTCAAGGCAAGTACCGGTGTACCTGTTGCCTGGGCCTCCACGCACATGATACCAAAATCTTCTTTGGCAGCAAAAATACAGGCCCTGGCATTCTGCATGTATAATATCAGTTCATCATCATGCTGATAGCCCAGCCATACAATATTTGTGCTGTTCTTCATCAATCCCTTGACGCGTTTGCTATCGTAACCATCACCAATGAGCACCAGTTTTTTGTCAGGCATATTATTGAATGCACGAATGATCATATCCATTTTTTTGTAAGGTACGCAGCGACCTACAGCCAGGTAAAATGACTGCCGGGGATTCGGATTCAGTTTAAATAGTTTTGTATTTACCGGTGGGTAGATCACTACAGACTCTCTTTTGTAAATGTTCCTGATCTGATATTGGATATGTTTTGAATTGGCAATAAACTCATTGACATGCGTAGCGGAGCGCAAATCCCATCGGCGTATAAATGGCAGGATCCATTTGATGAGCCATAATTTTATTCCTGAAAACTCCTGCAAATAATCTTCATTGAGATACCATGCATATCGCATCGGCGTATGACAATAACAGATGTGCAGTTTGTCTTTGGGATGTCTGAATCCTTTCGCAATGGCATGTGAAGAGCTGAGATAAATATCTGAAGAGCGTATCCGCATATGACCGATCACAAAGGGCATCAGGGGCAACAGCACTTTATAAATCCGATTGACAAAGGGCACAAACTGTATCCAGGAGGTGCGGCAGGGTGCGTTATGCAATATTTGCGCTTGTTCTTCAATTGACAATTTATTAAACAAGGTATAAAGCATCATATCTTCATGCTTGTACATCGATAGTATTTCGCTGACCACTTTTTCAGAGCCCGCATGCACCCGCAGCCAGTCGTGTATCAAAGCGATCTTCATGCGTTGCAAAGTGTTTTATAAATATGTGATGCTGAATTCCGGTAGCTGTATTTTTGCTCTGCATCCTGCATCCGGTCTTGCTGTAAGGGTTCGCATTGCGGCAGTTGCAAAAAAAGGTGGCTCAGCATTTGCAGATCAGCAGGGTCGCAAAACCAGACCAGGCCGGTGTACAATTCCCGGTTAACGGGTATATCGGCGCAAATTACTTTACAGCCATAATACAGAGCCTCAAGTACAGGAATTCCAAACCCTTCATAAACAGACATAAAGCAGGCGATCTCCGCATTGGCATAATAGTCTTTTAGCATTGCATCATCAGCATGCTGTATCAGTTGAATCCCATTATAGGCCTTCCCGCTGCTGTTTGAAAAAATGGCATTTGATTTACCGATAGCAACCAACGTGTATTGTGGGGCAAGATCTGCTGATGAAAATGCCTTTAACAGCATGTTCATATTTTTTCGCTGATGAAAAGAGCCGACCGTCAGAATTATTTTTTCCTTCTGTAATTTCAGCAGGGAGTTCATCCGCATATTGTCAGCGATGCCGTTATAAGTAACGCTGATCTTATTGTCATCTATATGATAGTGCAGCATAATTTCAGCCTTTATACTTTCACTTACCGTAAAAATATGTTTTACCTTTCTGCACAGACGTACAACCAGAAAATTATACCAGGCGCTAAATAAAAAATGATTGTAGGCCGGATAGAACTTAAACGACAGATCATGCAGGGTGAGCAGTTGGTTTGCACAAAATAGGGGCCCGGTATTGCAGGGTGAAAATAAAACAGCATGCGGCTGTGTCGCCAGAAAAAAAGGCAGATCAATTTGCTCCCATATATGACCTTTGCACCATCCTATCACTTTCACACCCAATTGTTCGGCCCATTGCTGCTGTCTGATATTGCGCGGACATAAAAAAACGATTTGATCGCTCAGTTGTTTCAGGTGCTGACAAATTTCAAATGCATAGCGCTGAACTCCGGAAAGTGGCTGTGTTACAAAACGTGCATTAACGAATATCATGAATAGAACGGGGCTGTGTTTTCAACATGCAACTTACATATTTAATTGTTGAGAAGCAATTTTTCATCTTATTCCTTTTACAGAACATCTTCGTATGTCAAGGATTTGCAGCGGAAGGATACTAACAGGAGAATACAGTTCGCAATATCAATTACAGCATGTACGATGAAACTCACACTGGATAACGTTTGTTGCATGGCCAGCATTTCACTTGCACAGAAATTTCAAAAGCATACCTTTGCATTCATCGCCATGCCATTTTTAAATCAACTTTATGCACTGAGTAAACGTAACGTGATCCTGCGTTATAAGCATTCACTCATTGGTTTTCTGTGGGGCTTTATTAAACCTTTTATATACCTGCTGATTTTTATTGTGATCTTCAGTGCACAGTTTAGCTCGGTAAAAAACTATGTGTTGTATGCTACCTCCGGCATCCTCTTCTGGTTTTTCTTTTCAAATATTGTGAGTCAGGGTATTCAGAGTATTATTCAGGCTTCCGGCATCATTAAGTCTGTGAAACTACCTGCGTTGCTGTTTCCAATGGCAGAGGTCACTACAGAACTTTTTAATCTGGCATTGGCACTGGTCGTGTATTTTGTCATTATGCATTGGTTCGGCATGGTATATACAATGCAACTGTTATGGCTATTGCCTATGCTGTTTATATTTGCTGTTTTCAGTTTCAGTATTGCCATCCTGCTGGCTGCGTTCAATGTTTACTTTCGCGACATTGGCATTTTGTGGAATACCATTCAGCCCGCAATTTTTTATCTCACACCTATTGCCTATACCGAAGAGCTGATACCGGCAAAGTTTTCGTTTGTTATCAATCTCAATCCGATCTATTATTATATCAAGCTGTTCAGGTTTCCGCTATACGAAGCTGCAGCACCGGACATGATGCTCTTCTTAAAATGTACAGGCATCAGTGTAGTGACGCTCTGCATCAATACATTTATTTTTTACCGACTGAAAAACCAGTTTATCACCGCGATATAAGATGAGTCTATTAGCAGAGCTTCAACACGTTTCCGTAAGGTACAGATCTAATCCGGCCGGCATTTTTTCGGTGAAAGATATGCTCACCTCGATGGCACATCCTTTTCAAACCAAAGAGATCCTGCATGATATCAGCTTCAGTTTACAGCAAGGTGAAAGCCTGGGCATCGTCGGCAGAAACGGGTGCGGCAAAAGCACTTTGCTCAGAACAATTGCCGGCATTATTCAACCATCAAAAGGACGTGTCAGCATCTATGGCAGTATCGCTCCTATACTTGCACTGGGCGCCGGACTCGAACCTGAACTGACCGGCTATGAAAATATTCACCTGTTACTTTCATTATACGGCAGAAAAATCACTTCGGCTGCCATTGATGATATTGCCTCCTTTTCAGAACTGGATAATGTAACTTTAAAACAAGCAGTCAAATGTTACTCATCAGGTATGCTGGCACGTCTTACTTTCTCCATTTCTTTTTCGCAGCACTGCGACATATTTATAATAGATGAAGTACTGGCAGTTGGTGATATGGGGTTTCAGGCAAAATGTATGCAGAAAATAAGTGATCTGAAAAATGAAGGACGTTCTGTTATTTTCGTATCACATTTCCCCGATGAAGTTGAAAAAATATGTGAGAAAGCCATACTTTTAGAGCAGGGAAAATTAATTTATCAAGGATCATCATCAGCAGTATGTCAGGAATACAAGAATCTGTTTTAACACCGTTCCAGTGGGGAAAAACACCCCTGTTGCTGATCACTTTTGACGAGGCAGATGCAGACTACCTTTCGGTGATGCTATCTTTTCATTTGAAAGCCGAAAACGAGGAACAGGCGAAGGCTGTGAATGCACAAAATAATTATTTTACTAACCAAGCGATCAGGCACCTGCTTAGCAAACATGCGAAGTCAGAAAATCCCCATCTGGCAGATGCCCTCAAACTCGCTCTTGAGGAGGGATTTGATACCGGATCACTTCGCGGACTTTCTTTACCGGCCACCGTATTACCTCAGGTGCATATAAATGCACATTTCAAAGAGGCCCTGGTGCTGATTGTTTACAATGATTTTTTACAGAAAAGTGACAGCGAATCTATACAGCAGAAAAAAAAGCCGTCTACAAATAGACCCAGCGATCAGGCCGTTTCTGAGGAAATAAAAAAAATTCTTGCGGCTAAACCTCACCGTACCCTGCTCATCAACAGCCGCTATCTTATTTCAGACCCTTCAACCGTGCTTCATTTTCTGGCAGAAAAATTACAGGCTACTACTATCAAAGAAGAAAAGTTACTGCCACACTCCCCATTAAAAGAAGACCTGTTGCGGCATGAAACCGAAATAATTTCAGAACCGACAGAACAGCAATTTTACCGGCTTAACGACAGCTTGACTCTTGCTCACCCGGAGCGACGTGCAGCCGATTTCATCTTCATATTTTATCTGAGTGACCGCTCGAAAGAAAAGCGATTGTTTACAAAATTATTGGATTTGCTGGCAGTATTTCCGGAAACAATTCATGTACATATTTTGTGCAGCACGGCCTCTGACGCTACGCACCTTCAGTCTCACCTATTCAATATGCGTCCTGCATGGATGGATATAAAAATTTCTGAAATCCAACAGCAATTCGCTGCTACACTCAATGCTCTATTGACTGCACACGCAGCCAGATACTTCTGTATAGATATGCTCAGCATGCAGTTTAATTATGCAGCATGCGTGAAGCAACTTTGCGGCCATCTTGCTACAATCGTTTATCCGTTTAGCAGCACAGCCCGACAACCCAGATCTATCACCCTCAACGACCTGCTGACCACTTCAGTGCCCGAGGCAGGACTATTGATTCGAACAGATACGGATGTCTGTTTTGATGCAGCCTTGCAGGAAAATTATTTGTTCTGGGACTATTGTTTACAGGCGTGCGGGCAACAGCAAACAAAATGCATAGCGGTGCCTGCAAATCTATTTAGTGAAAAAAAACATAGACAACAAACGGAACATGAAACAGCAGATGCAGGATATAAACAGGTGATTCAAAAACATCATGACCTCATCGCAGGCAGTGTGGATGCGATCATTGAGCAAATCAGCTCAAACAGTATGATCAGCATGCAGGAGCGAAAAAAAATGGAGGAAAACATTTCTTCTCTGCAAGGCATTTTACTGCATTCCAAAGAAGAACTTAAATCATTTCAGCAATTAACAGCACAACTGCATCACCGGATACATTATCTTGAAAATAACTGGTACCATAAAATCAAAACAAGGATCGTACGCATCCGCAAAATATTCTTCAAAAAGAAATCGCCGGGCAAAGGAACACTCAAAAGAATTCTGCAGTTTATTCGTTTTTCATTCAGCAAGGCAGGATTTGGCATTTTAAGAAAAATTCTGAAAAATGTACTGAAGAAAATTTATCTGATCGCAGAAAACAGACCGGTGCAAATTATTTATCTCGACGAAAATAATCACGAAAACATTTTCACCTACGACCACTGGATCAAGAAGAAGCTGGACCCGGATACACAGCGCAATTACTATGAAGAGGCCCTTGCAAAATTAACTGAAACCCTTTTGATCAGTATTATCATGCCGGTTTACAACACACCCTTGAAATACCTGAAGGAGGCCATTGAATCGGTGCTTGTACAACATTACAAGGACTGGGAACTTTGCATCGCAGACGACCTTTCAAGCGATCACAAGGTCAAAAAAATGCTGCATGCCTACTCAGTAAAAGACCCTCGGATTAAGGTAGTTTACCGTCCGGAAAACGGTCACATTTCAGCAGCCAGCAATTCAGCATTAGAAATCGCAAAAGGGCGCTTCATTCTACTGCTCGATCATGATGACCTGCTTGCCGTTAACTGCCTTGCAGAAGTAGCACTGGCCTTGCATGAAAATCCGGAAGCAGATATTATCTATTCGGATGAAGACAAAACAGATGAGCGTGGGATTCATCAGGATCCCCATTTCAAACCCGACTGGGCACCTGACCATTTGCTGTCGCGCAATTACATCGGACATGTGGCCGTACTCCGCAAATCACTGATCGATCGTATCAACGGATTCCGCATCGGATTTGAAGGCAGTCAGGATTACGACCTGCAGCTACGGGCCACTGAACTGAGCCACTCTATTGTTCATATTCCTAAAGTACTCTATCACTGGCGTATCCATACCTTATCGGCTGCACAGGGCGAAGATGTAAAACCCTATGCCTATATCGCTGCCAAAAAAGCCCTGAGCGAAGCGCTTGAAAGACGAAGCCTCAAAGGCACAGTCAAATATCTTTCAGGTCTGCGGGGTTATAAAATTGAGTATGAACTGAAGAAAGAAGAAAAAGTCAGCATTATCATACCCACAAAAGATCAGACTGAACTGCTGCGTAATACGGTGGAATCGATCATCGAAAAAACTACTTATAAAAATTACGAGATCATTATTCTGAATAATAACAGTACCACTAAACAACTGACCGATTACCTGCATGAATGCAGCAAAAAATATTCAGGCATTGTAAAAAGTGTGGAAGCACATTTTCCTTTTAACTTTTCAAAACTGATGAACCTGGGGGTGCAACATGCAAGCGGGCAGTTTTATTTATTATTGAATAACGATGTGGAAGTGATACATCATGACTGGCTTGCTACCATGCTTTCATATGCGCAGCAAGAGAGGATCGGTGCTGTGGGTGTGAAACTGCTGTATCCTGATGATACGATACAACATGCAGGCGTGGTGGTAGGCCTGGGTGGCATAGCAGGCCATACTTTTGTAGGTTCGTATAAAGATGAGGCCGGCTATTTTAATTATATCCAGAGTGTCAACAACTACTCAGCAGTGACTGCTGCCTGCATGATGGTAAGTAAATCAGCTTACGAAAAAGTAAACGGTATGGATGAAACTTTTGAAGTAGAATACAACGACGTGGATTTTTGTCTGA
>JADYYU010000020.1 GCA_020853515.1 Chitinophagaceae bacterium
ATTAACCAGTGGCGATGTAGCCTGACAGTAATGGCAATGCAATTTGTCGGTCGCTTTGTGAAAGGTCAGTGACACATCACAATTCTTGCATTGCGGCACCCATCCGCACATTTCGCATTGCACAAACGGCGCATAACCACGCCGGTTTTGAAACAAAATAACCTGCTTTTTATTTTCAATACTATGCTGAATAGCCATGATCAGTGCCTCCGAAAAAATTCCTTTGACAAAGGTCCGGTTCGCCATTTCAACCTTAATATCGATCACTTTGGTCGCAGGCAAGGTAGCCGTCCCATATCGCTGATTTAATTCAACCAGATCAAATTTTTCCTGCTTGCAATTATAGTAACTTTCAATGGAAGGAGTTGCAGTACCCAGTAATATCCGGGCTCCCATCTGATGTGCCAGATAGAGTGCAGCATCACGGGCATGATATCGGGGAGCAGGATCCTGTTGCTTGTACGACGAATCGTGCTCTTCATCTACAATGATCAACCCGAGCACTTTAAAAGGCAGCAGCAAGGCAGAACGTGAACCAATCACTACATCAAATTCTTTATTTTGCACTTTACGCCATAGTTCTACCCGCTCCTGATTGCTAAACCGGGAATGATAAATACCAATACGGTTGCCAAAAGTGGATCGTAATTTTTTAACAATCTGCGCGGTGAGTGCAATTTCAGGAAGTAAATACAGGGCTTGCTTTCCTTGCTGAATGCAGTCCTCAATCAGTTTAAAATAAATATGGGTCTTGCCGCTACCGGTAATTCCTTTAAGCAACACGGGTTTACTATTTGCAAAAGAGCTCCTGATTTTTTCATACGCCTGCTGCTGAAAGGCATTCAGCACATTGACCGTAATTTCTTCAACTGTTTCAAATTGTACCCTGTCGACCTCCAGCTTGCGGATCTCAAAAACCTGCTTGTCAGCCAGATATTTTACCTGAGCAGAGGTTGCCAGCGATCGCTTTATCAGTTCCTGCTGCGATACCACTTTCTTTGTTTGCATTTCATGCAAAAAGGTTAAAATCAGATTCTGGTAATGTGGCTTTTTTTCAAACTGATCAAGTAATATTCTTAACGCTGTTTCATCCTGATAAACAGCATTCAGAAAAACAAAATTCTCTTTCTTCGGCCTGTAATTTTCATTTAAATTTTCGTACACACTGATCAGCCCCTTATCCAGCAAAGCGTTCACTACCTTCCAGGCCGAAGTATCCTGTACAATTTTCTGCACTTCCTGCAGGGTTATATCTTTCAGTTCAGGCAAGGTATTGTTGTATGATTTTTTTTGATTTGATTCTGAATAAAATAAAGATGAGTGCCAATATAAATAACCCAAGCACAACGATCTGCCAAGCGATCATTTTTGAAGTGACAATTTGATAGTTTAAAAGAAAGGACGATAACGCAAATTTAAAAATAACCGTTACCATTAAGGCAAGCAAAACAATCAGCACAAAAGCTGTCAGGATACCAGCGGTAAACTGCCTTTGCAAAGTAGCTGTTTTGTAACCAAGCAGCGACAGTAATTGCAGCCTGCCACCTGCCCTGGTGATCACCAGATTTAGATATAAAACGAGCAACATCATACAAAGTGCCAGAATAAACAGGCCTATCAATCCACTGCTTGCAAAGACGATCCCCATTACGGTTTTGATCTTGCTCCACTTGATTTTTTCGTTCTGCGTACTATAGTTTTTGCCCCTGATAAACTTTACCAGTTCCGGCTGATCGGCCTCCTCAGTTTGAATAACCAGCCGTGCATAATCGTATGATTTTACATTACCAAATTTTGCATTCGCATAACGCATAAATTCCACGGGTACGATCACACTGGAATAACGCTGAGAAAAGCCCACTACTTCAGCGGTATAATTTTCTTCGTTGGCTATTTGAATATTAAATGAGATGGCCTTGACGGTTTCTTCACTCATTTGCGGAAGTCCCTGACTGAGTGCAAAGCCAAAATTATATAAATTTAAAAAATCCTGCGACAAGATCACAGGGATCGTTTTATTGCCTGACTTCCAGAAAAAATTTTCTGTTTGAATGTCCAGGAAATCATCCGGTATAGATTCAAAAAAAAGCTGGGTCGAAAATGCCAGATCGCCGAAGTTACTGGCCTCGATAGGGAACTGATTACTTTCGATCAGGCCAATATCCTTCACTGCCTTCTGCGCCCTTAACTCTTCAATTTCTGCCTTTGTAAAATACGCAGCAGCATTGTCACCCATCATTTTATTGGTGATATTTTTATTGAGTACCAAATATTCAAACTGATCGTTTTTCATCTGCCTGTTGTTCATTAAGGCATAGGTATCAAGATAAAGTTGTAATGAAACAAATAATAAGCTAATACCGATCAGGAGGGCAATATAGGTAACAACATTTGCCTTGAAACCCTGTACAGATAATATTTCTTTCAGCATTTTCATATCAGAGATTCAGTGTTACATGGTATGGAAAATGGGTATCAGATTCGAGGTCGCAAACGATCAGCGTGGCCTTTTTTTTGCTCACTTCCTCAAATATCAATTCAGAGGCCACTCTAATATTTTCCTGATCAAGGTGACTGAAAGGCTCATCGAGTAACAAACATTCAAAAGGCTGCAGCAGAGCCCGTATGATGGCTACCCGTTGTCTTTCGCCGTATGACAGGGTATGAATTTTTCTTTGCAAGGCATGGGCGATGCCCAAACGGTCTGCCCATAACAGCACGGTGTCTGCAGACGTAAATGCAGTGAGTTCATTTTTGACCAGCAGGTTTTGTAAGGCGGTCATATCTTCAAATAATCGTAAATCCTGAAACACAATACTTAATTGTCTGGCCCTCACATCACACCATTCGTCCTGAGTATAAACGCCGGCATTTTTCCCTTTAAAAAATAATTTCCCCTCGTAGTTCTTTTGAATCCCGTACAATGTATGTATCAAACTGCTTTTACCCTGCCCTGACCTTGCGCGGATATGATAACAGCCCCCTGAATCAAATACCAGCTCTGTATTCCAAATTTCAGACTGCAGCTGAGCAATATATGGAATCTTTAATTTTGATAAATGAAACGGCATAGCAGCAAAGATAATGGAGATTTGAGAATGGTAAAATGTAAAATACAACGATTGCTGCTACTCGGGGTCGCTAGTGAGGAAAACATCAACTTACTTCAACGATAACTTTACAAATAAAAGCAATATTTGTTTAGATTCGCACCTTGTATTTACTTTAGACCAAATGTTCTGACAAAAAAAATCTTGAAGCATCCACTTTTTATATTTGCCACCTTGCTGTTTATATTGTCTGCATTACAGTGCAACGCAACTCATTTGGCTGCAAAAGACTCCATGTTCATTAACCTGAACGACACCTCTTTTCATGAGATCACCCTTACCTTAGATACCAGCGGCGAGCAAACAGTCTATTTGCATACCGGACAAGCACTCATTTATTTTTCACTGGATGAGTTGATCGATATCTGCGTAAAAGGCCGTGAAATCGCCTCGAAAGTCAATCGATTTAAAACAAAAAAGAACGCCACTGAAATACCCGAAAGAGTCAGCACACATTGGGAATTCGAAGCGGTTGCCGATTATCTGCTTGAACGAGGCCGGGCTGCTGTGCTTGATCTGAACACGCAGCGGTTTGTTTCAAAAATATCATACAGACTTGAAACCTTTGACGGCAGGGCAGAACGATTTTATTTTATGCCCGGTTACCGTATTTTCTTTTCAGTTGTTAAACTGAGTGAAATAGATGACAAAAAATGGTTTCCGAAAAACAAAACAAAAAAAGCAACTTACGAACTGAGTGACCGCACTGCTGAATAAAAAAGAGGGTAAGCATCCTTACTTTTTAAATCTTACGCCAACATACACATTTCTGCCGTTGGTTGGTCCCCAGATAAGCGAACCATCGAAGTAGTTACCGAACGGATCATGCACATCAATGATGCTCACCTGCTGCATATAGTTCAGCGCGTTTTCTACTCCGCCATATACATCAAAATTCTTAGCAAATGATTTACTGACATGCGCATTCATCGTAATAAAAGAAGGTGATGATACTCCAAAACGTAAGCCCTCAGGATTTAATGCAGTCGACGGAATGCGCTTTCGGCCTGTCCATTGCAG
>JADYYU010000021.1 GCA_020853515.1 Chitinophagaceae bacterium
TCTTCACAGCCTGATCATTCAGTTATAAGTGAAGTTAATTGCGCTACCAAACCGGCATATATCTTTCTTTTCTGAAAATGTGTGTACACATACTGCTGCGCATTCAAACCGACCTGCCGGGCCTGCTCCTTTTCATGAAAGCAAAATTTCAGCATTTCCACAAATGAATCTGCCTGATCGCAAATTAGTATATTGTGCAGATGTGTACCTCCAATGCCTTCTGCCCCGATGGTAGTTGTAATGATGGTTTTACCCAGACTCATCGCTTCCAGTATTTTTACCCGGATGCCGGCACCTGAAAGTAAAGGTACGATCATGATATTTTTTTCGAGACTGAACTGTGTAAAGTCATCCACCTCGCCCACCACATCAACCTGTACATTTTCTTTTGAAAAAAGAGAAGGCGGCATGTTTTTACCGGCGAGATAAAAGATCACACCAGGGAGTTCAATACGGGCTTTGCTCCAAACCTCCTGCAGAAACCACTGTACACCTTCGATATTGGGGGCCCAGTCCATACTGCCAATATGGTAACAACTCTTTTCTTCAAAGTTGACCGCAGACGTATCGATTTCCTTCTCTTCAATACCAAAAGGCAGGTAAACGCAACGGTTTAATTTTTCCTCCACAAAAAACTGCTCTTCTTTCACTGAAATAGGCAAAAGCAGGTCAAATTGCCTGATGATATCCAACTCATAATTTACCAGCCGGTTTGTAAGCAATTGCAGGTATTTCTTTTTTAAAAAAGAGGTTTCATTTTCAGTCAGTCGTTGCCAGATCAGATGCTCAATATTGTGCACCCTGCAAACACATTTGGCATCGCTGAACTTACGAGCAGTTTTAAGATAAGGCGCGGTGTAGATGCTCTCAAACTGAATAATATCATAGCTTTCCTTTTGCAACAATTTCATCAGGCTTTGTTCTACCTGCTTGTTCACAAAACGTTCTACATTATATGATTTGTCTGTAAACAAATTAAAAAAGGCAGAAAGCGGATTGATATCTGTTTTTACAAAAATAGCTTCAAAATAAACCAGACGCTGATAAAGAGAGGGCAGGGTGGCTTCGTCTATCCAGTGACGGGAAGTATTGAGGGCCAGCAAACTAACCTCACAGCCCTGTTCAATATAACCCTCGAGCGTCTGATTCATGGCTATGGAACCACCGTCTCTCAGTGGAAAAGGAATGCGTGGAGTAAGTATTAGTATTTTCAGCGCCATCTTCGATTGTCGAAAATAAGATAAAATACTTGATTATTTTTGCCAAATGGGAAAACAGTCCATTATTTTTTTAGGCTCCAAGCAGATCGGTTACGAATGTCTCGAATATCTCATCGCAGAAAGCAGGCAATTAGATCTTCATATTCAGGGCATTTTATGCAATGAAAACAGTGATACCACCACATCGTTCAATTTGAAAAAGCTGGCGTCAGACCACGGCATCACTGTTTTGGCCCACCTGGATGAAATACCTGAAACAGATATCCTGTACTCGGTTCAATATCATAAAATACTAACACAAACACATATCGCACAGGCAAAACAAATTGCCCTCAATCTGCATATGGCACCACTGCCGGAATACCGCGGCTGTAATCAGTTTTCATTTGCCATCATAGATGAAAAAAGAGAATTTGGCACTACTATCCATCAACTCGACGAACGGATAGACCATGGCGGAATATTATTTGAAAAACGATTTGCGGTACCCGAAAACTGCTGGATAGACGAATTGTACAAAATGACTTATCAGGCGTCCCTGCAGTTATTTAAAGATACCTTACCCAAGATCGCAAAGGGGGAGTACACAATCACTTCACAGCAATCACTCGAACAGCAGCGCGGTACCTGTATGCACTACCGCAAGGAGATCAACGCTTTAAAAGAAATTGATCTCAACTGGAGCGCCGAAAAAATCATAAGACATATCAGGGCCACCTCCATGCCGGGATTTGAGCCACCTTACACTCTGGCAGGTGAACATAAAATATACTTCAGTCAGCAATGGAAGTAAAAAAAATTATCTGCACGGTCACCAACGACTTGAATTTTGATCAGCGCATGATCCGCATTTGTACCTCGTTACACAATGCCGGTTATGATATTACACTGGTTGGGCGTAAAAAGAAGGAATCGAAACCATTGAACAATCAGCCGTTCAGACAACGCAGACTGTATTGTTATTTCCAGAAGGGCAAATTATTTTACGCAGAGTACAATATCCGCCTGTTTGTATATCTGCTGTTTGTAAAAGCTGATCTGTTTTGTGCTATTGATCTCGACACCATTCTACCAAATTTATTTGCATCCACACTGCGTTCAAAAAAGAGGGTGTACGATGCACACGAACTTTTTTGTGAAATGGAGGAAATTGTATCGCGGCCGGCCATTTTTAAAATGTGGAAAGCAATTGAAAAATATGCCGTACCGCAGTTTAAGTTTGGCTATACGATTGGTGAATGCTACGCCGAAGAATTTTATACAATGTATGGCCTGCAGTATGAGGTAGTGCGCAATGCTACCGTACTGCAGCCCTTAGCTGAAGCAGATCTGAATGCTGAAAAATATATTTTGTATCAGGGGGCAGTCAATGAAGGCAGGAGTTTTGAAACCCTGATACCGGCGATGCGGAGGGTAAACAGCAAACTGATCATCTGCGGAGAAGGTAATTTTTTTGAAGAGGCGGTGGCTTTGACTGAACAATATCAGTTGCAGCATAAAATTGTATTTAAAGGATATGTAGAACCGATGCGTCTCAGGCAGTACACAAAAAATGCTCTGGTTGGTATCACCCTTTTTACCAATCAGGGTAAAAGTAACTATTTGTCGATGGCCAACCGTTTTTTCGATTATATGCATTTTGCCGTACCGCAGCTCTGCGTAGCATTTCCCGAATATGTGAAAGTCAATAAAAAGTACCCGATTTCGATCTTGTTGCAAGATACCACTGAAGAAAGTATCAGCGCAGCCTTAAATAAACTACTTTCGGATGCTCAATTGCACACTATGCTGAAGGCCAACTGCCTTAAAGCACGCGAAGAATATTGCTGGCAGCAGGAAGAAATTAAACTGATTGCATTTTATAAAAAAATACTTGGGTAAAAAATTACATATCATCTCACTCGACATACCTTATCCGCCAGACTACGGTGGTATGATTGATGTTTATTATAAAATAAAAGCACTGGCTGCGGCGGAAGTTGAGATCACCTTGCATTGTTTTCAGTACGGCAAGAGGCAGCCTGCGGATGAACTGCTGCAATATTGCCGGAAAGTGCATTACTATCCTCGCAAAACAGGTGTGGCCGGACTTCATGCGACATTGCCCTATATTATCTCTTCACGAAGAGACAAAACATTGCTTCAAAATTTAAAACAAGATGATGCGGCAATCCTTTTTGAAGGTCTGCATTGCACTTTTCTGTTCAATGAAGCTTCGCTCAACAACAGGGTCAAAATACTGCGGGCTCATAATATTGAATCGGATTATTACCGGGAACTGGCGAAAAACAGCCGCTCCTTCCTGAAAAAAATCTATTACTATCTGGAAGCCGGCCGCTTGCTTCAATATGAAAATAACCTGCGGAATCTTACTCAGATACTGGCTATTTCGCAGGCAGACGAAAAAGCGCTGCGAAAGAAATATAATGATGCTGCGGTGCTTTATATTCCGGCCTTTCATGCGATCGAAAAAGTAACATCCTTAACAGGCACCGGCACTTACTGTCTGTACCACGGCAATCTGAGCGTTGCAGAAAATATACAGTCAGTGCTATTTCTGGCACAGCAGATTTTCAGCGAATTGAATACTCCGCTCATCATTGCCGGTAAAAATCCTGCGCCTGAAATTGTTGCATTGGCCAGCGATCAGATCCGCATTATTTCAAACCCGGATGAAAATGAAATGCAGACCCTAATAAAGCAGGCACAAATTCATGTATTGCCATCTTTTCAGCAAACCGGCATTAAGCTCAAACTTCTACATGCCCTTTTTGCCGGCCGGCATTGCATCAGCAATGACCTGACGATGGAACAGCCTTTACCGGAATTTATTCATTACGCAGAAGATGTAAATACATTCAGAGCACATGTCAGCAGACTAATAAATCAGGCCTTTACACAGCAGGATATCGACCGCAGAATTGAACTGCTGACCCATTTTAAGAATGAAAACAGTGCGCAGAAAATCGTGGCCCTGCTACCGGAAAAATAGTGATTTGCAATAACTAGGCTTATTGCACCATTACTTTAAAAAACCTGTTTATCTCATCTCCTGTTATCTGAATAAAATAAACTCCTTTGGGCAATGCGGAGACATTCATCTGCGCAAATCGCCGGCTTGCAGGTTGTAGTTCATTTACAATCTGCCCGGAGGTGCTGAGGAGCCGGATATGAATATTGTGCATAGTCTCGTACAGTTCAATATGAATCAAGTTTCCGGAAGGATTCGGATAAATATGAATAACCTCGTTGTCGACGCCGTAATTTATGGTGTAAAGAGTATGGCCTGACGAGGTGTCGGTGCAACCATCATGACCAGAAACAATCAATTGATAACTTTTGCCGGCTTCCCCTTTGAAATGCCGGTCATTTTCGCCGGGTACAATATGCCCGTTATTGCAATCAAGCCATTGATAATTTTGATTTGAGTCGTTTGCAGACAGTGTCAGAAGATCCTGACTAACGGCAGTATCCAAGGACAGCACCATCACCTGAGTGGTCAGCAAGCTATCACAATTTTGCGCTGTTTTAAGGATCGAAATATGGTTTGTACTTTCAAGTATGTCATGCAATATATATCCGTCAGGAAATGTGTAGTCGGCGTGTTTACATACCAGTATATCAGTCGTTGCATAATGGGGCGTATCAACCTGAATGTCATAATGATAAAATACGCTATCGCAGCCGGCCTGAAATTTCAGAACCACATCAAAAACTGTATCATGCGTCAGCCCTGCAATGACCTGACCATCAGCCAAGGTCAAATCAGCAAGATAGCAAACTTTCTGTTGCGCAACAAGGGCTGTTGCATTAAGCAGTCTGATATTTGTGTACACAAAACTATCACAGCCGTTGGCCTGCAGCAACCAGCTTACATATATAGTATCTGTCTGAATATTTGAAAGCGTTGTTAAATCCGGAAAGGTGTAATTGCTTCCTTTACACAGGTAAATTGTATGATATGCACTGATCGGCAAATTGACCATGAGATTCATTTTTACGATACTGTCGCAACCACCAATCGTGCTGAGATGACAATCATGTTGCACTTCATTTTGAAGGTTGTGAATGGTATAGCCATCGGCAAATGTGTACATACTTCCTTTGCAGGCGGCTGTTGTATCGAAAGTGATGATAGCTGGCAGACAATTTACATTTGTAATGATGAGACTATCGCA
>JADYYU010000022.1 GCA_020853515.1 Chitinophagaceae bacterium
GTTGACCTTTGTTTCGTTGTGCCTGAAAACATAAATGAAAGTGAGCACGATGAACAGGAACGAAAGGATCTCATCCCGGCTTTTTACATTGGCTACTACTTCTGTATGAATCGGATGCGCTAAAAAAAGCAGAGAAATGATCAGGGCCAGCAATTTATTCTGTTTAAATACAACGGTACTCAGAAAAATAAATAACATGGAAACAGCCAGAATATAGATCAATACGTTATTAATATGACGCATTCCGAAGCCTCTGTTTCGATAATCCTTATCATTATAAACACCGTCACCATTCACATCTTCTGACACATCTTCCTTGCCGTTCTTATTAGCATCCCAGATGTTTTTTTCAAAGTTGGCATTTTCACGCGTACCAATAAATTCCTGTTCGATGGCAAAAGTGGCCACGGAAAGCGGTCTGTAACGGCCGCCTGCCAGTTGCGCTGTGGTATTCATTTGTTTATAAAAACTGTCGAACAGATCTTTGCTGAAAATATCCGGAATTCCCTGTACTCCCTGCAAAACGTATTCGTTCTTACAGATCACAATATCATCGTCGAGTGCAAACTGCGCATTAAAGGTATTGCAATAAATACCGATACCTAACAGGGCTATGATGATATAGGGCATATAACCGCGCGTCAGTTTGGCTGTCCAGGAAGTGTCTTCAGGCTGCATAGCTTCAAAGCGCTCATTGCGTGGGGGCATTTCTTTTTTAACCGGATTAGGCTGCACCGGTTTGAGAGCCGGGTTGATCTGCTGCTTGTTCTTATTTTTTGCCATATTTCTTTTTTCAGATTTTAAAAATAATATTGAAAGATGATTTATTCTAATGAAGATTGGTTTCTGCGTACCGGTAAGCCTCTTCCAATATAAAAAAACTGCCGGTTACAATGACTCCGTCATCGCTTTGAGCTACAGCCATGGCAGTTTTCAGGGCTGCTTCAACAGTTGGATATGCAGTGCCTTGCAAGCCTTTTTCGGCAGCCATCGATTGCAGTTCATCACGCGACAAGGCACGCGGTATGCTTGCTTCTACAAAGTAGTAGCTGCCTTGCTGCGGGAAAAACTGCAGAATATGATCGAGTTCCTTATCTTTAACAAAACCGCAAATAATATGTAAACGAGCGTAATTTTTTTTATTCAGTTGAGAAAATAACTCCTGAATGCCGGCTTCGTTATGCGACACATCCAAAATCAGATCCGGCTGCTGATGTACGATATCGAAGCGCCCTCTTATGCCAGTCAACTGCTTTGTATTTTCAAATACATTTTCATAGTTGATGGCCTGCAAATTCCAGCCCCTGCTTTTGAGTACTTCCAGGGTATTCAGCACCGTGATAATATTTTTGGACTGATAACTACCCATCAGATCAGTACAAACCGTCAGTATATTCATCGAAGCCTGATCGATGATTTTGAAGTACTGCCTCAGATTTCTTACCTCTGTGGAAACAGCATGATAGGTTTTTGCAGCAAAGAAAATCGGGCTGTTGAGTATGAATGCCCGGGTAGTAAAGATTATTTCTGTTTCAGGCTGTGTTTCACCGATCACCACCGGTATTTTGGGTTTAATGATTCCGGCCTTTTGCGTTGCAATTTCCTGCAACGAATGGCCCAGCAAATATCCGTGATCGTTGCTGATATTGGTGATCACGGCTACTTCGGGCATGATGATATGGGTGCTGTCAAGCATACCGCCCAACCCTACTTCGATCACCGCAATATCAACCTCCTGCGCTGCAAAGTACGAAAAGGCCATTACGACAGTTAATTCAAAAAAAGAAGGGTTAATTTCGCTGATAAGTCCTTTATGATTTGCTATAAACTGTACCACATAATCTTTCGGAATCTGCTCACCGTTAATTCTGATGCGCTCTCTGAAATCTACAATATGCGGACTGGTGTACAAGGCGGTTTTATAGCCTGCTTTCTGCAAGGATGCTGCTAATAAACTGCTGCAGCTTCCTTTGCCATTGGTGCCGGCGATGTGCACACATTTTAATTTTAAATGCGGATTGCCTAAGCGCTCAGCCAGCAAGATTGTATTTTGCAGATCCGGTTTATAAGCTGCTGCACCCACACGGGTGAACATCGGCAATTGCTGGTACATAAACTGTATGGTTTGCTGATATTGCTGTTCGGACACCGGCATCTGTCTTAGTTGATTTCTTTTAATAAATGTTCAAGTTCTGAAATGATCATGGCAGTAGCACCCCACACAATTTTTCCATCGGATAGCACATATACCGGCGATTCGAGTTGCAGGCCCGATGAGGTCGTAATGAGCCGGCTTTCTTTGATTCGATCGTCAAACAAAAACGAAAGTGATACGGGCATCACAGACTGCACTTCCCGGGGGGAAATCCGGATTTCAGGATCGGCCGCCAGATATCCGATAACGGGAGTTACCTGAAAATTGCTGGGTGGAATGTACAAAGAGGTCAATGCGCCTAATATGCTGATAGATTGTGGGCTGATACCGATCTCTTCCTGGCATTCGCGTGTGGCAGTGGCCGTCAGGTCGCTGTCGTACAACTCCTGCTTTCCTCCCGGAAAACTGATTTGTCCACCATGCGTGCGACCGTCTTCTGTCCGGTGCATCAGTAAGGTAAACCATTGATTTTCCTTTTCAAATAGTAAGATCATTACGGCGCTTTTGATGGCATTTGCCGGTGCGTTCAATTGATCGATACGACTCAGGGGGGCCATTTTAAGTTGTGCCTGAGCACCCGGCAATGGCAGTGTCACCCGCTGCCTGATTTTTTGAATCAGTTCAGACATGCAAATCTTTTTTCAAATGCATTAATACAACATTTTCGATATGATGGGTATGTGGAAACATATCGACTGCCTGCGACCGAACCATTTCGTATTTGGCCGAAAGCCATTGCAGATCGCGGGCCTGCGTAGCGGGATTACAACTTACATATACAATTTTGGGTGATTCGATCTCCAGCAGTTTATCAATCAGGGTTTGATGACAACCTGCGCGCGGCGGATCGATCACAACGACATCGGGATGACCATGAGTTTCAAAAAAAGTGCTGTTACATATTTTGATCACATCACCTGTAAAAAATTGCACGTTATTTAATTCATTCATTTCAGCATTCAGCCGGGCATCCGTTACTGCGTCGTCAACCGTTTCGACACCAATTATTTTACGCACATCTTTTGAAAGATAAATGCCGATGCTGCCGGTGCCGCAATACAGGTCGTACAGAATTTCGGTACCGTTACAGTTGGCAAATTCACGCGCAATATCATAGAGGTTAACCGCCTGCGAAGGATTTGTTTGGAAAAACGATTTTGGACTGATCCTGAATTTAAAGTCGCGCAATTTTTCAACGACAAAAGGCTTGCCGGCAAAAAGTTGAATATCCAGATCGTACACGGTGTCATTCATTTTCAGATTAATGGTATAATTGAGCGAAGTGATCTGCGGAAAGGCGGCATGGATACTGTTCATCACAAATTGCACGGCTTCCCCCTCCTCTTCGCCAAACACCACGTTTACAAGCACTTCACCGGTGCTGCTTACCCTGATCATCAGGTTACGGAGTAAACCGGTATGCTGCCGGATATCATAAAAGGTAAAGTTATGCCTGGCAGACAGTTCCCTCACAAAATTTTTGATCTCGTTGCTGGGAGCCGGTTGCAGGTGACAGGTCTCAAT
Organism: Chitinophagaceae bacterium; assembly: GCA_020853515.1. Lineage (GTDB taxonomy): Bacteria > Bacteroidota > Bacteroidia > Chitinophagales > Chitinophagaceae > OLB11. The sequence goes on from JADYYU010000022.1 coordinate 3,680, forward strand.
ATCAATCACCTTATCAAACAGACGGGGCGCATGAAAACCGAGCACATTTTTGTCAAATGAAAGTCCGGCATTCAGATCTGCTGAGCTGAGATACTGTTTATTAGAAAAAGTGAACTCCAGTTTATTTCTGTATCCGGTGGTTTTTTCGCAACCTTTGGCCGGCAGGTATTCAGCGATCTCAACCCGTCCGATGCGCCTGAGCTGATCTTTTACCTGTTGTTCCTTATACTGTAATTGTAATGCGTAAGGAAGCATTTGCCACTTGCAGCCACCACAAATTCCGAAATGACTGCAAAAAGGTTCGATCCGGTTTTCAGATTTTTTCGTCAGAAATTGAACGCCCCCTTCAGCCCAGTCTTTCTTGCTTTTGGTCAGGTAGACAGTGGCGATATCTCCGGGCACTACACCTTCCACAAAAATGACTTTATCCTCATGTCGGCCTATACACTTGCCTTCAGCAGCATAATGCTCGATCTGCAAATTTTCGATCACCCTGTTTTTTCTTTTCTTACTCATACTTGATTTAAATAGGATCGTTCAAATGAACTTGCTGACAACCTCTGCAGCCTGCAAAAAAAATGAATTGATAACGATTTTTTTTCAAAAGGATGTTTTTGGTTAAAGCTGTGCAAATGTAACAACTACAAACTTTTTTACTTCGTCTTATTTGAGTATTTTCGTTCACTCTTAAAAAAAATCAAATGAATTCACAGAACCCGGGCATGCTCCGAAAAGTTTTCGGCATGAACAAAAATGTTATCATGTCAGCAGTTATCAAAAAAATATCTTTTACCGCACTCTTCATTTTTTCTTTTTTATTGCAGGCATTTTCAAAAGATGGTTATCAGATCAAAGTCCATTTTACGGATGCGCACGACTCGTCGATATTTTTATGCCATTACTATGGCAAAGGCAGTACAGTGTTTAAGGATGATTCGCTCAAACTCAACAGCAAAGGCGAAGGTGTTTTTAAGTCGGATAAAAAAATTATGGGCGGCATTTATATGCTGCTTTTTGCTGATAAGTCAGCTTCTATGGAAATCATTTTGCTGAATGGCGATAATTTTTCCATTGAAGTCAGTAAAAGCGACATTTATCACACCGCTCAGTTTACCGGCAACTCTGAAAACAGCAGTTTTTATGATTATCAGAAATTTTTAAGTGGGTATGGCAAGCAGTATCAGGCTATTGAAAGCGGACTGCTGATGGCCAAGACAAAAAAAGATACCAATGCAGTGTATGATAAAATGCGCGAAAAGGGAAAAGAACTTACTAAATACAGGGCCGACTATATAAATAAAAATCAGGGCACTTTTTTAGCCAAACTTTTTAATGCGCTGGAAGAACCTGAAATACCCACCGTATTGCCTACCAAAGCAGATGGCAGTAAAGACTCCAGTTATCCGCGCGAATTTTACAAATCAAACTATTGGAAGAAGTATGATTTTAAGGACGACCGATTGATTTACACGCCTATTTTCGAGCGTAAACTGGAAGATTATTTTACAAAACTGGTGGTACCTGTGCCGGATACAGTAGAAAAAGAAGCTGATCTGTTTTTGAAGAAAGCAGAAGGAACCGACGAAACTTTCAAATATACTTTATGGTATTTAACACGCTGGAGCGAAACCAGTAAAGTGATGGGAATGGACGAGGTATTTGTGTATCTGGTTGAAAATTACTATATGAAAGGGAAGGCTACCTGGATCGACTCCGCACAACTGGCCAAATATATAAAACGAGCAGGTGACATTGCGCCTAACCTCATTGGCAAGCCGGCCATGGATTTGCGTATGCTTGATACGGCTGCCAGCAGTTACCGAACCCTCTATGACGTAAAGGCCGACTATACGATTCTGATCTTCTGGTCGCCTACCTGCGGGCATTGCCAGAAAGAGATCCCGAAATTTGATTCATTATACCATGCCCTGCTTAAAAAGTATAATGTAAAAATATATGCGGTAGATGCCGATAACGAAAGTGAAAAATGGCGGGCATTTATCCGTGAACATAAACTGGGCGAGGGATGGATTCATGTACATGATCCTAACCACGCTACCAAATTCCGCGACTTTTATGATGTGTACAGCACCCCTACCTTATATCTGTTAGATGATAAAAAAATTATCCGGGGCA
>JADYYU010000023.1 GCA_020853515.1 Chitinophagaceae bacterium
CATTGGCAACTTCCGTGAGTAAACTGGCACCTAATGAGCCATCTACAATACGGTGATCGTAACTCAGTGAAAGGTACATCATATGACGGATCGCAATTACATCCCCGGCTTCAGTTTCCAGCACCATGGGGCGTTTTTTAATGGCGCCTACAGCCAAAATCGCAACCTGCGGCTGATTGATGATCGGTGTGCCCATCAGACTGCCAAAGGTTCCGACATTGGTCATGGTAAAGGTACCACCCTGGGTGTCATCGGGTTTCAGTTTGTTACTGCGGGCGTTGTTGGCCAGTTGATTGACTTCTTTGGTCAGCCCAAAGAGGTTTTTTGTATCTGCATTTTTAATTACCGGTACAATCAGGTTACCTGAAGGCAATGCGGCCGCCATGCCGATATTGATATCTTTTTTCAGAATGATATTGTTGCCTTCGAGACTGCAATTAATCATCGGATATTTTTTGATGGCGTTCACTACGGCTTCAATAAAGATCGGCGTGAACGTAATTTTTTCGCCGTATTTTTTATCAAATGAGGTCTTGATTTTATTTCTCCAGTTTACAATATTGGTTACGTCGGCTTCCGTAAAGCTGGTGACATGCGGAGAAGTAGCCTTGCTTCTTACCATATGGTCTGCGATCATTTTGCGCATCCTGTCCATTTCTATGATCTCCACGTTGCCCCCGATACTGCCTGGGGGAACCGTTGCAGTAACATTTTCAGGTTGGGATGCTATTTGCGGTACAGATACGGGTGCCGCTGCCGCAGCGGGGCTGCCTGTTCTGGAAGCCACATACTGTATAATATCTTTTTTAGTCACGCGGCCTTCATTGCCTGTGCCCTGAATATTTTCAAGTTCACTCATACTCACGCCTTCGGCGCCGGCAATATTTAAAACTAAAGGTGAGTAAAATTTATTGCTACCGCTATTGCTGCTGCTATTGCTTGCTGCTGTCATAACAGGAGCTGCCGCAGTAGCAATGACCGGGCTTGCAACTTTTGGCGCTTCCGGAGCTTGTGCCTTGGCCGCGGTATCCGCAACACTGCCACCGGTATTGATCTTTGCGATCACTTTTCCGACAGGTACTACATCATTTTCTTTATATAATAATTCGGCAATGGTACCTTCTGCTGTAGAGGGCACTTCGCTGTCAACCTTATCGGTGGCTATTTCAAGCAGGGTTTCATCCATTTTGATGCTGTCTCCTACATTTTTTGTCCATTTCAAAATGGTTGCCTCCATGATACTTTCTCCCATTTTGGGCATTACTAAGTCTACTATTGCCATAATTGCGCGTAATTTTTAGAAAGTGTAAAAGTATTAAAATTCAGGCCTTTTTAAAGAAAAATTTTTAAATCTATCCGGGATTTTTGCCAACCAGAGGTAAAGGGCATACTTATCAGCCAGGCTCCTGATTTGTTTGCGGGCATCAGAAGGCATTAAGCCACTGATCAAAATTAAAAAATCCCGGACATTAAACGGCCCGGGATCATTTCATGGTTTTCATGGGGTACAGATGCGGGTGCTTATTTTTCGGCGTGCACTTTATAATTGTTCATGATAGCCTGCCATCCGTCCCGTTGCGAATCAAAGGGGTTGACGGTTTCGGGCTCAAATTTCTGAATGACTTCGGTTTGATCGCCCCCGGCCTTAAATTCAATTGTCACTTTCCTGCCATCAGCGAGCGAGTAATCAATCAGTTCATGTGGTGTTATGTTTGAATAGGTGCCTTCAAAATCAAATCCGAAGCTGCCATCTTTTGCTTCCATTCTGTAATTAAATTTAGCTCCGGCACGCAGGTCGTTGGCCGCACGGGGACAATGCCAGTCGCTGTTTGCGTAATTCCACGCCATGATATCGGCCGGGTTAGTCCATTTTTCCCACGCTTTTTCCAGAGGAACCTGCAGGGTTGTTTGCGCGATGATCATCAGGTTTTCAGCCAGCTCTTTTGCATAGGCCAGGGCCAGCGGAAAGGCTTTGTCGAAATAATCACCGAAAGCCTCATGAATGTCTACGCTGACTAACAGGGTCGTATGTCCGTCTTTTTCAGTAAGAAGATATCTTTCTTTTCCACCACTCCAAGATCTGGTTTCGGCATTCAGTTCCTGCTCTTCAAAATTTTTAATTTCGCCGATATGGGTGAAAGTCATGCGTTCATAAGGCTTGTTTTCCGATACATCGCTAAACATACCTTTGCCGTCAGGTGCCATAAAATGCACCCTGCTGCCTTCTTTCCAATGGTCGGTAATGGCATAAGAACCTTCGGTAAAGGCGGCGGTCCACAATCGATAATGGGCATCATCCCAAAGGGCGTACCAAACGCGCTGAGCGCTTGCTTTTATTTCTATTGAATAGTCTTTTGTCAGCATAAATTTAGATTTTGATTTGTATGTTAATTTTAGTTGGTTTATTGATTTTGATTATTTTTTGATTCAGCGCTGATCATCCGGTTATTATCAGAACGGTCAATTGAGCTTACCGAAAAAGAAACCCCGGAATGACTGATTCGTGGGCGTAGCAGTGTGCCTGGCAACGCAGGGTCTGTGTTAGAGTCGTTCGGCTTATGCGGTTGAAAGTATGGGAGGGGTTGGTTGTTGACATTGGTTGTTTTTAGAAAGTAAATTTAAGATAGAAAATTTTATTCTCAGTTCTTAGGCAAAAGAAGTTTTTTCAGAGTGCCGGATTAAGATGACTCAGGATGAAGCCGTGTAGTAATTTAATTCTATTTGATGTATGGATTTATAGTTTCAGGATGTAACCGAAAAAGTAATTGGTGCATCTTTTGAGGTGCATAAATTTTTAGGAAATGGTTTTAATCATCTTTTGTTTATTTTTTTTATTGTATTCTTGAGTGCTTCGCAGTTCAGGAAGTAATTTATCAAAGAGCATTGGCTTTTGAATTTTTTAAATCCCACCTGTATTAAGCAAGAGAAATTGATCAGGATACATTCTCCTAATTTACAAAGATCCAGTGCAACCCAAAACGGAGGGCCAGATTTTGAGCGCCGTAATCAGGATAATTAATATTGTTGCGCGTAAAGATCTGCTGCAGTTGATCGAAAGCAACGGAAGCCCGGAAACGCTTTACGTTAAAATTGAAAAAGTAAGTGAACTCAGGAATATTGCTGATACGTTCCTGCGTCTGGGTCACAAAGTTAAAATAGACCGGCGCGTAATCATTGGCATAATAAGGGGTATTATAACGCATTTCAAGCCCGGTTGAGATCAGTAATTTTCGCTTAAAAATTTTATTTTCATAAGCCAGCCTGTGCCGCGACGCCCAAACCGGCAATTGCAGCGGTCCGCTGTTTGGCGTCAGTTGCAACAGCAACTGATTGCCAAACACAAGCGTTCTGTACTGCAGGGTTTTATTCAATTGTATTTGCGTCACCGGCAATATTTTTTTGTATTGCAAGGTCATCAGTGCGGTGTCTCTGTATATATAATTGCCCAGTAAATAATAGTGCAGGCGAAAATCGGTTTTGTAAGCTATGTTGTTGTATTGAAAATACAAATCACTGCAACTTTGTCTGGAAACATTGCTGCTGCTTTCGAAATAATTGCTGGCATAATAGGTAAAGAGATAGGGTGCTGTTTGTAAACTTTGATTAAAACAGGCCAGAAAAGTCCCATACTGCGCGCCCATGATTCAG
>JADYYU010000024.1 GCA_020853515.1 Chitinophagaceae bacterium
AAAGCCTGTTTATCGTCACCTAATTTTTCACGCAATTCATCCAGTTCAGGTTTTAAAGCCTTCATTTTAGCACTCGAAACATAACTCTTATATGTAAAAGGCGACATCAGCAAACGAATAATAATAGTGAGCAACAAAATTACCATGCCATAGCTTGACACTATTTTTGCCAGTCCGTTAAAAATCGGTAATATCAGCCATTTGTTGATATACTTTACAAAACCAAAAATACCATAACTCAGGGGGATGATCTCTTCAAGATCTTTATTGTAACTTTTCAACAGTTTATAATCATTGGGGCCTAAAAACATCCTGAACTGAATCTGATCACGTGGCGTTAAAGTCATATTAGCGTCAAAATCAGACAACAAACGAAGAGCCGTATCACCTGCTGCAGGCTGCGTCATAACCTGTGCTGAGGCGATCAATGCGGTATCAGCGATGAGGGTGGTATTAAAATAATGCTGCTTAAAACTCAGCCACTTTACATTCTCTTTTAAATCATGGGTCTTCTTTTCTTTGATCGTAAAATAGTCATAACCCTCTTTTTCAAGATTATAGCAGATCTGAGTGTACTGCTGCTGACTTTGCAGATCTTTTTCTGTAAGCAGCGACTGTGAGGTCCATTGCATCGTGACAGGTTGCGACTTGTCGTTGCGCAGCATTTTGGTCTGCACATTCAGCATATAACCATTGGGCTCCAGTTTATAGGTAATCAGCATGGCATCTGAAGTAAACGAAACTGCCTTTTTATCGGCCGATACTTCTGCATTGAACGAAATGTTTCTCGAATGCAACATGCTCCCCTCTGCCGATTTAAAACCGTAATCCATCAGATTATTTTTACCTGAAAACAGCAGCAGCGGTTTGCCATCAAAAGTTTTGAACTTTTTCAGTTCGGCCCTTGTGGCGAAAGCTCCTTTGTTGGTGAGAGTGATCAGGACGTCGTCATTTTCGATGGTGTAATCCTGCACCGGAATTTGGGCTACTGCATTCAGGCCGGTATCTGCCGCGGCCGGGCTGCCTGCCGGCAAGGTATCAACTCTTGCCAGCGTATCAACCTTCATTGATTGAGCCTTTGCCGTTGAATCGGCCTTTCGTTTCAGTTCAGCCTGGGCTTTGGGATCCTGATTGTAAAATATATATCCGACGAGCATCAGCATCAGTAAGCCGAACCCTATAACCGTATTTTTATCCATTAAAAGTGTGTTGTGTAAATAATTTGAAGGTGCAAATATAAGGCAATCACCTATTAGTAGAGTTACTAAATATTTAATGCCTCAGGCCCCATTTCTTTAAAAAAATAAGGCCTGACTGCGATCCGCCGACGACATGACGGTTTTAGCAGCGCGATCTATGACGGGGCAAAACAGGGCAGTTTTTTACCAATTTATCAAATATTGGTGTATTTTGTTTGCTAATAAAATATGGCATGAAGCAAGCGTTAAACAGATTTGACCTTACCATGATCGTGATCAGTCTGGTGATCGGAATGGGTATTTTTCGCACACCGGCCTCCGTAGCCCACGATGCAGGAAATCAACTGGTATTTTTTTCAGCCTGGACTTTTGGATGTATCATCAGTTTGTGCGGCGCGCTCACCTTTGCAGAAATTGGCAGCCGCTTTCCCTGTCACGGTGGATTTTACAATATTATGGCCATGACTTATAATCCGGCCACTGCTTTTTCGATTAACTGGGCCACCCTGATCTCAAATGCGGCCAGCACGGCTGCGGTGGCTCTGGCAGGGACTGAATATTTGTTTGCTGTTTTTGTAAAAGACACCAATAGCGTGAACGACCTTTATAAAAAACTATTTTGCATCGGCATTATCCTGCTTTTGTTTCTGATCAACTGGGTGGGATTGCGCATGAGTGCTACCATGCAAAATTTGCTGATGCTGATGAAAATCGGTATGATCCTGCTTATTATTGTTTCCCCTTTTTTTATCAGCAACACACATGCCCTCTTCGATCAGGATATTACCCTCAAATCCTTTTCATTACTGGCTTTTTCGATGTGTTTTAAGTCTGTATTTTTTACCTGCGGCGGCTATCAGCAGACGGTCAATTTTGGCGCAGATATTAAAGACGGTCATACAGCATTGCCCAAAGCGATCGTGATTGGGTTCTTAGTGATTATGCTTTTATACCTGTCTATCAATGTGGCCTATTTGCGCTCACTGGGTTTTCAGACATTAGCAGGCAGCAGAACCCCGGCGGCTCTGATCGTACAAAATATGATCGGCGAAAAAGCGGGTATCGCCTTTTCATTTCTGATGTTTTTTTGTGTGATGGGTTATGTGAATGTGTGCATGCTCAGTAACCCCCGCGTATGCTATGCCATGGCGCACGACAAGCTGCTACCCGTCAACTTTGGCGTAATGCATGCCAAAACCCAGGTGCCACGGGCCTCTCTGTCGCTCTTTACCGCACTTATTATCATCACCTTATTCTTTTGTACTGAATTTGACAAAATCGTTAATATCATCATGTTTTTTGATTCTATCAGTTTTATCGGTCTGATCAGTTCTATTTTTTATCTGCGCAAAAAAAATATTTCCTTGCTGACCGACCAGCCATATAAAATGAAACTGTATCCTTTATTGCCGGTTTTATTTATAATGGGATATCTGGGGGTTACCATCAGCGTCATCAGAAATGATGTGATGGCCCCGCTGATCGGTGTGGTGGTATTTGGTATCGGACTGCTGATTTTTTATCTGGTAAAAAAATCGAATCAATCTTCGTCTGCTACTGAATAAGGGCTATTGCCTGAAGTCGCTTTTCTGAACGCTTGCATGATAGAAAAAATGACGGCTGCTTACGACACCCGTTTTACCTTGCCGCTTTCCAGTTGATATTGCTGTCCGCTTTCTTCGCAGGTGGCCAGGCCTTTTTCATCAAACTGCAGGCGATGTCCGTACTCGCTCATCCATCCGATCTGCCGGGCCGGATTACCCACAATCAGGGCATAGTCAGGCACATTTTTTGTCACCACCGCACCGGCCCCTACAAAGGCAAACTGCCCGATATCATGACCACAGACAATGGTGGCATTGGCTCCGATTGACGCGCCTGTGCCCACATGCGTTTTGTCGTACTGACCTCGACGGTTTACACCACTTCGGGGATTGGTAACATTGGTAAAAACACAGGACGGTCCTAAAAACACATCATCACCACAGGTCACACCAGTGTAAATGGAAACATTATTCTGGATCTTTACATTTTTACCCAGTATCACTTCAGGTGATATCACTACATTCTGTCCGATATTACACTGATCGCCAATGGTACACTGAGGCATGATATGACTGAAGTGCCAGATCTTAACGCCATTTCCGATTGTACAACCTTCATCAACAACCGCAGTAGGATGAGCAAAATAATTTGATTCCATGTATGTTATTTGAGGCTGCGAAGATAGTTAATTTGAAAAATTCTTCGCAGGTCCGGTACAAAAAAATGAAAATGCCTCTGCTTTGGTCCATCAGAGCGTCAGCGACTTAAGATAAACTCAGTAAATAATCGCCGTATCCACTTTTTTTCAACGCATGGGCTAGTTCGTCCAGTTTTTCCTTGGAAATAAAACCCATGCGATAGGCTACCTCTTCAATACAGCCTATTTTTGTCCCCTGACGCTTTTCTATCACCCGCACATATTCGCTGGCATCATGCAGGCTATCAAAAGTGCCGGTATCCAGCCAGGCTGTGGTGCGATCGAGTACAGACACATGCAATTTATTCTGTTGCAGATAAATGCGGTTCACATCTGTGATCTCATATTCACCCCGTGGCGATGGCTGCAGGTTTTTAGCGATCTCAACTACCGAGTTATCGTAAAAATACAAACCGGGAACAGCATAATGCGATTTTGGATTGACTGGTTTTTCTTCGATAGAGATCGCTTTATTCTCGGCATCAAACTCTACTACACCATAGCGCTCAGGATCCGAAACCGGATAGGCAAATACATAACCACCCTCTACATCACTTAGCTGTTGAAGCTGCCGGCCCAACCCATAACCGTAAAAAATATTATCACCCAGTACCAGGGCCACTTTGTCGTTACCGATAAACTGCTCCCCGATCACAAAAGCCTGAGCCAAACCATTGGGAACTTCCTGAATGGCGTAGGATATCTTACAGCCGATTTCGCTACCATCCTGCAACAGACGCTGAAACTGCGCATTATCTTCAGGTGTGGTAATGATCAGTATTTCCTGTATACCTGCCATCATCAGTACCGACAAAGGGTAGTAGATCATTGGTTTGTCATAAATCGGCATGAGCTGTTTTGAAAGAGCCTTGGTAATGGGATAAAGTCTGGTACCGGATCCGCCGGCGAGTATAATTCCTTTCATTTTTTAGGTGATATGGGTGTTAGATTGATCAATGTTATGTAATAGTGCTGCGAAAAGTTATTTTAGTTTTGAACAAATCATTGTATGAGAAAGGTACAATTGCTAAGTTTTTCGGGACTTTGATTTTCCGATTTCTCTTTAGTGTGATTCATGATACTGTTTTTCGTAGTAATCCAGATAAGCCCCGCTGGTAACATGTTGCAACCACGATGAATTCTGAAGGTACCAGTCGATCGTTTTGCTCAATCCTTCTTCAAATGTTACGGAAGGAACCCAGCCCAGTTCATGCTGCAGTTTGGTGGAATCGATGGCATATCTTAAATCATGGCCTGCCCGGTCGGTCACAAATGTGATCAGCTTTTCGGAACTGCCGGCTTCCTGGCCAGTCTTCTCATCCAACAGTTTGCAAAGCAGTCTGATCAGGTCTATGTTTTTCCATTCATTATGGCCGCCGATATTAAACGTTTCGCCAGTTTTACCGCTATGTAAAATGGTATCGATGGCAGTGGCATGATCGATCACATACAGCCAGTCGCGCACATTTTCGCCTTTACCATAAACAGGCAATGGCTTTTTATTTAAAATATTATTGATAGCCAGCGGAATCAACTTTTCAGGAAAATGATTGGGGCCGTAATTATTTGAACAATTACTGATAATCACTGGCAAATGATAGGTATGATAAAATGAGCGCACCAGATGATCGCTCGCCGCTTTGCTGGCACTGTAAGGACTGCGTGGGTCATAAGCAGTAAATTCAGTAAAAAAACCGGTATCGCCCAATGAACCATAGACTTCGTCGGTAGATACATGATAAAACAATTTGCCTTCTTCCTGACCCTTCCAGGCGTGCTTGGCCGCCTGCAGCAAAGTAGCGGTACCAACTATATTGGTATTCACAAAGGCCAATGGGTCGCTGATTGACCTGTCGACATGCGATTCGGCAGCCAGATGGATCACGGTATCTATATTATAATTTTCAAACAAACCCGTAATTCTGGCCGTGTCGCAGATATCTGCTTTTTCAAAAATATAATTTGGCTGATCTTTGATATCTGTCAGGTTTTCAAGATTACCTGCATAGGTCAGGGCATCTGCATTCACGATCCGGTACTGAGGGTATTTGGTAACAAATAAACGGACAACATGTGACCCGATAAAGCCTGCACCTCCCGTAATTAAGATATTTTTCATAAAAGTCATAGCGGCAAATTTAATAAAAAGTAAGATATAACGTATATTTTATAAACATTACCACAGCTAGGTAAACACAAAGGACTCAATATTTAACTCAATACTCCAATTTTCAGCACAGATGATGTATTTTCGTCCTTTTTCCATTATGAACTATCTTTTATATATTGACCCTGGCAGCAGCAGTATGATCATACAAATGATCGTTGCCGGAGCCCTGGGTGCAGTGTTTTTCTTTAAGAACGGCTGGTATAAGATCAAATCTTTTTTTACCCGTGAGGAGAAAAAAGAAAAATCTGAATCTGAATCCTAAACAGCGCAACGATGAAAGCCTTAGCTTCTTCCTACAAAGACCCAAGCGGATACATGTTTATGCATGAGCAGGAATTATACAGGGCTGTAAACAAAATCTACCTGCCGCAATACGAAAAACTGATGAACAGCGGTTTGTACACCGAACTCACAAAGGAAGGATTATTAATTTCACACCAGGAAGAACCGAAATTACCCAAAGCGGCAGATGTAGTAAAAATTCTGAAGCCGGTGCAAATACCCCTGATCTCATACGCCTATGAATGGAGTTTCAGCATGTTGCAGGATGCTGCACTTTGCACTTTACAAAATGCGCTGAAGGCAATATCTTTTGGTATGACACTGAAAGATGCGAACACTTTTAATATTCAATTTTATCAGGGAAAACCTGTCCTGATCGACACCCTGTCTTTTGATTTTTACCACGAAAAGGAAAGTTGGGTTGCTTACCGGCAGTTTTGCGAGTGTTTTGTGGCACCGTTGGTCTTAATGAAATACTGCAATCTCTCACTCAACAAATTACTACTCGCCTACCCCAATGGCATACCACTGACAGTTTGCAAATCGATGTTACCGCTCAAAGCAAAACTGAACGTGCATGTTTACCTGCATGTGTTTTTGCAAAGTACGGTACAGCAGCGCAGTAGTTCGGCGCCCGTGCGCAAGCAGGTTTTCACTAAACAAAAAATGCTCACCTTACTCAACGGGCTTTATTCGTTTATAAAAAATATGAAACCGGCCGCCGACAAAACGACCTGGGATAATTACTATGAAGAAACGATTTTAAGTAAGCAATATCTGCAGGAAAAAAAAGAGCTGGTCAGCAAATACCTGAACCAGATCTCCTTTAGCACACTGCTCGATCTGGGTGCAAACGAAGGCGAATTTTCATTGCTCTATAAAAATACGGACAAACAAATCATTGCTGTTGACGAAGACCGGCATTGCATCGAAAAATTATATGTTACCTGCAAAACAAATAAGATCAGCAATGTGCAGCCCCTCATACTGGATCTGATGGCTCCCAGTGCGGCCATCGGCTGGAACAATGAAGAACGCGATACTTTTTTCAAAAGGGTAAAACCGGACGTAACGCTGGCGCTGGCTTTGATACATCATTTGTGTATTGCCCACAATATTTCCATTCCACAAATCATTTCATTGCTTCATTCTATCAGCGAATATGTGATCATAGAGTTTGTAGAAAAAGCAGACCCGAAAGTGGAGCAGTTACTGGCAAACCGGAAAGACATTTTTGAAGATTATCATCTTGAAGGATTCAGGCAACAGGCGTTGCAAAAATTTGACATCATCGCTGAACAATCATTCAGTACTGCCAGTCGTACCTTGTTTTTATTAAAAAGAAAAGCAGACTAATCATCGATGAAAACATTGAACAGGTATCCGGTATTTTTATATTTGTTGCCTGTCTTTTTTTTCCTGTTGGGTTATACCGATCACGGGGAATTTTTGCATCTAAAAAAACTCATCTTACCTTACCTGTGTATTTACAGTCTTGTCACACTTTTTTATCTTGTCGGTAAAAAATCTGGCCTCGAAAAAAACCGGCATGCATTGCTGACCTTTTATGTGGCGCTGGTTTATTTGTTTTTTGGCAATATCAAAAGCCGCTTCGATTATATTCCATACATCCACTCTTATATTTTCTTCTTTATATTGCTGATCGCGTTTCCGTATGTGATCAGATTTTGGATGAAAAGAAAACCAGCGATCGAAGCTGTCATTTTCTCTTATTGCAACGTGCTGATGTTAGTACTTTGCGGAACGCAATTGTTATTGATCAGCCTTAAACTTTCGAAACCCGACCGTTTTAAATTAAATAAAACAGAACTGCGCGCTGTGCAGCTAACCAAAACGCCTTCTATTCACTTAATCTTATGGGATGGCTATCCCGGTTTCCGTTCCTTGTCAGAGTACTTTAGATATGACAATAGCGAACTTAAATCATTCTTACAATCGAATCATTATTATGTGGCCGACCACAATCACAGCAATTATTACCAGACTTACATTTCGGTCAATTCACTGCTGAATATGCAGTATATTTCATATCTGCATCAGGTGCCGCTCAATGAATATAATACGGTCATGCATCATCTGCAACAGATCGATGAGAATGCTGTTGTGAACTTTCTTAAAAGCAATCAATATCATTTTTACAATAATTCAATTTTTGAAATTGACGGCAAGGAAGTCCATCATCATAACCCCAAATTCAAAAGCAGCGAGTCGATACATTTTAATCAGACTTTTCACAAGCGAATGGAAAAAGACCATTTATGGAAGTTTATTAAGGGCAGATTCAAATTTGATTTTGCTTACCGCAGAATCGTGCTGCAGCAACATCTTCAAAATCTGTCAACCATCGAAAATTTGCTGAAAGCCCGACCGCAAACACCGCACTTTACGTATTCTCATATCATCATGCCTCATGATCCTTATTTTACGGATAGCATAGGCGTATTGCTAGACCGTGAACTTGCAGGTAAAGCCAATAATGAGGAACTTTATGTCAGTTATATCAAATACACCAACCTTAAGATCAAAGAAATCGTGAAGCATCTGTCGCAGACAGAACCCAATGCAATTGTGATTATTATGAGTGATCATGGTTATCGTGAGTACACCGCTGCTACCGACCAGCATCGCAAATTTGATGACCTGCTGGCCGTGCATTTCCCCGATACAAATTATAGTACCCTAAACAAAATAAACTCTAATGTGAATCTGTTCCGGATCATTTTAAACCAATACTTTAATCAGCAGCTTCCCTTGCTAAAAGACAGTTGCATCAGCATTGACGAAGAAAAGAAAATCATTTCATCTCAACCCCTCCTTACAAAGTAATGCACTTATGACTTGCTGGCTTTTACAATTTGTATGAAGCGATAATAGTAATATCCCACCGTACTGACATATGAAATAACAGTGGCAGCAGCGGCACCTATGATTCCGTAGCCCGGTATCAGCAGCACATCAAACACGATACAAAAAAGCAAACCGATCATAGAACCCTGCATATTGATTTGCACCCTCCGGGTACCTGCAAAATAAGCACTGATACCAATACCATAGGAAAAAGGGACTATGCCCAACAGCAAAATGCCGATGAGATGCGAAACCTCTGCAAAATCGGATCCAAACCATAAAGGCACCAGCCAGATCGAAAGCAAATAACCTGAAAGCCCTGCCCCTATCGCATACAGCAGCAGCCATCCGGATGTCCTGCTGGTCTTTGCAATTTTTGCGTCGTTGTTGATATCCGAAGATGCAAACGTGAACAATACATTATGCACTGCATTCGGCAAATGCCATACCAGTTGTGCCAGCGTCACCGCAAGCGCATACACCCCGATCATGGCTTCGCTGTGATGAAAATAATTAATAAACCACAGATCCATCCGGTAATTGAGAAACTGCACCACATTGGCTGCGTAAGCAAGGCCTGCAAACCACCACAAAGGCTTAATTTCAGCCAGCGAAAAAGATTCAAAATGAAAATATCTTTTGTCAACACGGTATACCTGCATTAAATAGATGGCAAATTGCAAACCGGCCACTAACAACAGACTGCGGATGACCCAATAAATGGCAGGACCTGAAACCTGGAAGATTTCAAAATAGTTGACCGAATACAGCAACAACAGGGATACACTGCCTATAACAGTTAAAAGACCAGCCAGCGTAAACTTATTTTCGGCCTGCAACAGTG